>CAZOMH010000776.1:0-2425 GCA_964580415.1 uncultured Nitrospirales bacterium | reverse complement strand
TGCCCGCCGGAGAGGCAGGAATCTCCATCAAGCAATTTCAGTGGGACGGCTGCGGTTTCTCCACAACCAAAACCATGGCTATACTTCCCAATCAAGACAACCACGTCGAGTTCGCGTTCACGGCCAAGGACCTACAATAGGCCGCGGTTCCCCTCCAACGGACCACGTCGGGGATGCGTGTCTTTGGATTACAAAACTGTAATGAAGATCCGCATGGAGACGGGTCCCAACTGCGCTATAATCAACCCATGAACGTGCTTGTTGTGGAAGATGAGAAGGAAGTCGCCGGCCTTATTGAGAAGGGTCTGGTGGAGCAGGGCTTCAGTGTCGAGGTAAGCCACAACGGAACGGAGGCGTTCACCTTTGCCACGACGCGGCAGTACGACGTCATCGTGCTGGACATCATGCTTCCCGGAAAAGACGGCCTGAGCATCCTGCGGAGCCTTCGCAAACAGCGGAACGCGGTGCCGGTGATCCTGCTGACGGCGCGCAGCGAGGTGGACGAGCGCGTGGAGGGGCTGGACCTCGGCGCGGACGACTACATGACCAAGCCCTTCTATGTGGAGGAACTCATTTCGCGCATTCAGGCGGTGGTGCGCCGGGTTTCAGGGAACCAGTTGAGCCTGCTTCAGGCGGGCGATTTCACGGTCAACCTGATCACACGCGAGATCAAAAGAGGGGCGAGATCGATACGGCTCACCGCCCGCGAGTTTGGCCTGCTGGAGTATCTGATGCGCTCGCCCGGCCGTGTGTACACGCGCACCCAAATCATTGAGCATGTCTTCGGCTACGATTTCGACCCCAACACCAACCTGGTGGATGTGTATATCCAGCGCCTGCGCAAGAAGATCATGGGGGGCTCGGACACGGACCTCATCGAAACGGTGCGCGGTGTCGGATACAGGTTTCTGAAACCATGAGGATCGTGCCTCCGCGGCTCCGATCCTTCCGACTGCGCATCGCACTGTTTTCGGTGGCCGTTTCGGGCGTGGTGCTCGCGGTGTTTATCAGCCTCACCTTTGCGGCCGTACACCGCATCAGCCTGCAGCGCATGGACGAGCAGATCAAGGAGTTTTCGCACAAGCACCTTGTGGAACCCCGCGGACCAAAGCATTGGGAACGCGTCAGCGATTCGCTGAACTTCTTCCTCGGCACGGATGAACCGGACACCTTTATCCTGCTGATCAAGGACCGTGAAGGTGCTCCGCTCTATGTCTCGCCGGACTGGCCCCGCGAGCTTGCCCTCGACGCGTTCCCCGCCGCCGGTGCTTGGGGGCGATATCCGGACCAAACTCCGCCCAACGGGCGTGATCGCGGCAGAAACCGCGAAGACCCGGACGCACAGGGTCCGCCGCCGCTCAAGACGCCGGAGTTTTTCACGCGTGAAACGGAACGGGCCAAATGGCGCATCGGCATGACGGGCAGCCCCGACCTCACCATTGTTCTTGGATTGAACATGCGGCAACTCACGGCGGAAATGGCCCGGGTGCGGCACGCCATCCTCATGGGGCTGCCCATTGCGCTGCTGTTCGTTGCGGCCGGCGCATGGTGGATTTCGCAGCGCGCGCTCAAGCCCATCAAGGCCGTGACGGGAACGATACGGCAGGTCAAGACCAGGGGACTGGCCGAGCGCATCTCCGCCCAGGAGGAGGACCATGAGTTTTCCGAACTTATTGCCCTGTTCAACGACATGATGGACTGGCTGGAGACCAGTTTCCGGCAGGCCGTGCGGTTCAGCGCGGATGCGTCCCATGAACTGAAGACGCCGCTGACCGTCTTGCAGGCGCAACTGGAACAGGCCGTACACGAGGCCGAGCCGGGCTCGGCGGAGCAGCGCCGCTACGTGGCCTTCGGCAAGGAACTGCAGCGGTTGAAAAGCATCACGCAGAAACTGCTGCTGCTTTCGAGGATTGATGCGGGCGAACTGAAGTTTCACACGCGTCCGCTGGACCTCAGTGGTATGCTGGAGGGAATGGTGGAGGACACGGAAATCCTCGCGCCCAGCCTGACGGTGGAGAGCAGCATCGCTCCCGGCCTTCAGGTCATGGCGGACGCAGACCTCATGAAACAGGTTATCCAGAATCTCACGGCGAACGCCGTCAAGTACAACCACAACGGCGGGTTCATCCGCATGGCACTTCAGGCCGATGGCCAGCGGGTACGGTTCTCCATCGCCAATTCGGGCCGGGGCATTCCGCCGGAGGACCGCGACAAGGTGTTCACCCGCTTCTACCGGGGCGACAAGGCCCGCACCCGCGGCGTCGGCGGTGCCGGACTGGGCCTCAGCATTGCCCGCGAAATCGTCCGCGCCCATCAGGGAGAACTCGTGCTGGAGGGGAGTTCGGAGGAAAGCACGGTGTTCGAGCTGACGCTGCCGAGGGTGGGTGAGTAGCCTCTGCTTTTGAGTGCTGTGGCCATGCCACAG
>CAZOMH010000775.1:0-2435 GCA_964580415.1 uncultured Nitrospirales bacterium | reverse complement strand
AATGCTCTCCCCCGACCTCCCCTCCTCCGCCCCCCTCAGTTCACGACGATGTCGCCGCCTTCGGCTTCGAGGAGAACCGTGAACTGTCCGTCGCCGAGGCGTCCGGTAAATTCCTGGCGTTCGCCGCCGATGGAACCGCTGAGGGGAATGTTGCTCTGGACCCGGCCCTGTCCGGCGCGGACGGTAAGCGCGGCGCTGGATTCGGGGGCGATGAGGATGCTCAGGTGGCCCTTGTCCACGTGGAGGTCGATGTTGCCCTTGACGGGTTCGAGCGAGAGCAGGCGGACGTCGCCGCCGGTGTTGCGGACGGACACTTCGCCGCCGGGCGATTCGATGATGGTGCGTCCGTCGGTGTTCTGCGCGGTGATCTTGCCAAAGACGCGCTCGATGCGCAGGTCGCCGTACTGGGCCGTGGCCTCGACGGAGGCGGCGCAGTCGGATGCGCGGACCGCGCCCTGCTTGTTGGCGAGTTTGAGCGGCGCCTTGACGTGGTCCGCGGCAACTTCGCCCTTGGCCTGGTTTACGGTGGCGGCGCCGCCGAGCCCGCTCACGGAGGTCACGCCGTCGGCGGCGTTGATCAGAACGGCGACCGTGCGCGGGACCTGCACGAGCAGGTCCACGCGGTGGGAGGCGCAGCCGAAACGGGCCATGTCGCCGTCGGCCGCCGTGGTGACGGTCACCCGGCCTGCCTCCTGTTTGAGCTGCATATGGAGCGCCTCCAGCGCCTGCGGCGCCTGGGCGGCCGTGGGCATCCACACCACGCGCGTCGCGCTGACGCGCACCGTGTTCTCGTCCGTGCCCTCGACGCGCACGCTGCCGGGGATCGCCGCCTCAATCTGAAGCGTGTCCGTTTCGGCAACGGCAGCGCGCTCCTCCCGCGTGTCATTGAACACCTGGCCCTCGGCGCCGCCGGGCGGGGTCACGGCGCCCGCGCCGCGCACGTCGATGGTCACGTCGGAAAAGGATGCGTTGATCGTCATGCGCTGTCCCGCGTCCGCGCTGGGATGGCGGGCGACCATTCGGTCGCCCTGTCCGGACCGGGTCAGTTCCAGTTTGCTGTCGAGTTTTCCGTAGACCACCGTGGCGTTGACATCGGGGTTTGCGCCGGGGTCAATGGAAATGTCCGCGCGGCCACTGTCGACAGTGATGTCGGCCTTGTATTCCGGGCCCAGTTTGGACAGCGCCACGCTGCCGCCGAAATTGCCGATCTGGATGTCGCCATGCACATCGCTGATGTCCGCGCGCGCGCCCTTCATCTGAAAGATGCCGCCCCTGGCCAGGCCCTCGGCTTTCACGGGGAACTCGCCGTGGGACCGGACCCTGACCTCGCCCGCGGCATGGGCAATGTCCACCGCGCCGTAGCGCACGTCCATGCCGATGAATCCGCCGATGCCGCGGGCCGCCACGTCGCCGAAGAAATTGTCGGCCACCAGGCTGGCGTCGCGCGGAATGGTTATCTTGTACTGCACAGCCAGCGAAATGCGGCCCATGTCGCGCCGGGTTTCGGGGAAGAGCGTTTTGATTTCAACCAGGTCCTCTCCGGGGGACACCTTGATTTCGATGGCCTGGACCAGCTTTGCCGCCGTTTCCGCCGTTTCGGCGCCTGCGGTAATCTCGGCGGTCACCTGCACCACGCGCTCGTTCCAGGTGTCCACGGTGATTTCGCCAAATTCGTTGGAGACCGACACCACCGGTGCGGCGCCGGTGGGATAGCGTTCGGCAAAGGTGCGGCGGTCGGTATAGGGGGAAGCCTGACTGTCGCCCAGCAGCGGCGCGCCGGGTCCGATGAGTTCATCGGCTTTGCGGCCGATCTGGTCCATGCCGCGGGCCGCCCCCTCTATTCCGGAACGGACACGCTGCAGGAAATCCGGCTGCGCAACGGCAGTAAGGGAAACCAAAACGATGGCACAGGCCAGTGCGGGGAATGTTGCGGTGTTTCTCATGGACCCGCCCCTGCTCAGAGCGTGCGTTCCACGAACAGGTCACGCAGACCGTTTACCTGGCGGTCCAAGTGGGTCCGCTCCATTTCGGCAGCGCGGGCGCAGCCCGGATTGCGCTCCAGCGCGGCCTTGGCCGCGTTGAGGTCCTGGCTCACGCCTTCCACCGCGCGGCGGCGTTCCCATTCGCGCAGGGTGCGCGGGGGGCTGTCCCCGCGGGAAACCGCGGCGCTGAGCCACTTGATGGCGCCCACCTTGCGCAGCATCGACTCGGGCGACACGGGCACGGGCGATTGGGCCGCCTGCGGTGTGTGCCGGAGCGTGGACGACGACGATGCGCTGTTGTCCCCGGTATTCACCGCCATGCCGAAGGTCAGGACTGCCAGGGCGGCGGTGGCGGTCAGGTAGACGACCGCCCGGAAAAGGGGGACGGCCATTGACGGGGCTTTGCGCTGCGGTTCGGGAGCCTGGGCTGCTGGCTCCGGCGATTTTTGTCCG
>CAZOMH010000774.1:0-2438 GCA_964580415.1 uncultured Nitrospirales bacterium | reverse complement strand
CGCGGTAGGCCCGCACAAAGGTGTCCTGCGCCGTTTCGAGGGCGTCCTCGCGGTTGCCCAGCATCCGCCAGAGCAACCCGTAGACCCGGTCCTGGTTGCGGCGGACGAGCGCGTCAAAGGCCGCCTCGTCACCCGCGCGGAACCGTTCCACCAGCGCCCGATCCTCGTCTGTGCGCGTATCCGCGTCCAACGCTGTCACTGTTGCCGTCATCGTCTTCTTTCACCTCAGACCCCGTTTTTCAACCGGGGTTCGCTGTACTTCAGCCAAGGGGTCATTATAAACCCGGTATGCCGTCGGCGCACGCCGTACTCAAGCAACCATAGACCGGAACTGCTGCCCGCTTAAGTCCCCCCTTGAGGATGGGGAGAACAGAAGTCGGCTGGGGATGCATTTCACCACAAACAAACCGCGCATCTTCCCATGTCCCCCATCGAGGGGGACAGAAGTCTTAGGTCCCCCCTGCGAGGGGGGAAGGCCCGAAGGGCCGGGGGGTGTAGGTTCTGGGTACATGCGGAAACATACACCCCCCGCTGCTTCGCAGCACCCCCCTCAAGGGGGGATCTAAGACTTCTGTCCTCCCTGTCTTTGAAGGGAAACCTAAGAATGTCCCTGTTCCCAGGTTCCTGCCTCATCCTGTCCATCCATGTCCACAAGCTTCGTGCCTTTCGTGCCTTCGTGGTTCATTTCGTAATCGGCTCAATCTCCGCCACCGCCGCAAAATTATCGCCGCCCTGGCCGGTCTTCGCAACAAAGCGCAGCCACTTGGCCCGGACCGGCTTGTCGAAACGAATCTCCTGCATGTCCTTCCCGGGCTTGAAGGTGCCGCGAGCCACGGGCCGACCCCAGTCCTTCCCGTTCTTTCCCGCATAGACCTCGTAGTCTGCAACATACGCGTTGGCCACATCCTGACGGGGCAGGTAGCGCAGCCCTTTCACTTCGATAGCGCCCGTGTACTGGATGCACAGCTCATGCGGAAACTTCAGCACATCGCCCTGGAAGGGCGTATGCCAGATCGTGTCCGGTTTGCCGTCAACCGCGTTCTCGGCGGGATAGCCCCGCTCCTCACTGTCGGCCTTGACGGACACAATGTCACTGTTCTGTCGAACGAACAATTCCCGCAGTGTGTTGACGTCCACTTCGGCTTTCGGGTTGAACTGGTCGCCCGCCATGTAGGCCAGCAGTGACCGGCGCAGTGCAGCGGCCGCGGGGCGGTTGTCCAGATCTTTCTCGATGTCCAGCGTGCACACAAGCAGTTTTCCCTTGCCCGCGCGCAGTTCAAACACCGCGCCGAGCGGGCGGTTCGTATTCCAATCGTCGATGACGCGCACGATGGGCTCCGTGACCTGCGGTAATGTCGACAGGTTGATGACGCGTGACTTGTTCAGTAGTTCCCACCATTGCCAGTCCGTGTGGCCGTCGTTGGGGAACTGCGCCAGTGCCGGGTTCTTGGGATCACAAAGCACGCCCAACTGCCGCCGCTGCCCGGAAAACCACTGCATGTCCCAGAAGACCGGCTCAAACGCGCTGAGCACCGACTGGCCCGGGGCCACGTAGCCGGGCACGAGCAAGACGTTTCGGCCTTTTTCAAGGGCGCGCTCGGCCTTCTTGTCAAACTGGTCCGTGACCAGCACATCTTTGGGTTCGGCCTTGGGCGCGTCGGCCGGGAAGACCCAGATATCCCACGTATTGCCGAATTCCGTATCTTCGACGCGCAGGGTTATCTTCAGTTTTGCCGGGGCCCGTACCGCGGCAAGCGGCACTTCCAGGTTGCCCAGCATGGTGGCGTTGCCGAGCGGAATTTCAGAAGGGTTCCATTCGCCGGACGCGATGGTCTCGTATGCGACACCACCGGACGCGGGATGTCTAAGTTGCGCGTCGACAACTGTCCACGTCACGCGCTTGTTCTTGATCGGCTCGGCGCAGAAGTGGGCGATCTGGCCCTTGGCGCGGAAGGTTTCGTTGGTTTTCCAAACGTATTTATCGAAGCGCAGCAGCGGGACGGTCTCGCAATTCAAGTGTCTGACTATCAGCGAGCAGGAGGCCGTGCTCTTCCCCTGCCACAGTGCATTGGTTACACCCACCAGCGCAGAGCCTTGGCCGGGGAAATCCTGTATGGAGAGCAACTGGTAGCCCGCCATGCCCGGCGTGCGCAGCACGGCCTCCATGTCGGCCTTGTACATCAACCATTGCAGCCGGGACGATGCATCCATGAACTCCTGGTCGCGCCCGACCATGCCGTTTTTCGCCAGCGAGTCGCGGAAGGACTCCAGATTCCACGCGCGCAGCACGCCGGTGTACTTCTCAATCTCGTCATAGCGCGGATAGACGCACCACTGGCCCAGTTCATGCGCGATGACCGGTGCGGTGCAGCCCTTCAGTGCCTCGCTGTAGTCGAAATCCGTTGTGGGACCGAATATCTTGTTGTTGTGCAGGCGCA
>CAZOMH010000773.1:0-2439 GCA_964580415.1 uncultured Nitrospirales bacterium | reverse complement strand
GTTCTTGAATTCACTGATCGCCTGGCCGAGGGACTTGCCCACGCCGCCCAGTTTTCCGGGCCCGAAAATGATGAGGACGATAACCAGCAGTATGACCGGATGGTAACCGGACAAACCCATAACACATTCTCCTGTGTCCGCCGCATTCCTGGCTTCGCGGGGACAGCATTGTACTCGTTTCCAAGAGCACCCGTCCGGACAGACAGATACCCGATAAATTATACCTTCCGGACGGCCGGGTATACAAGACCGCCCCAATGCGCGTGTCGCGACTCTTTGATAATGTCACATTGTGGACTCATTAGAAATGTCACAATAGGAGCTTTTCCTCTGGAGGGCTCCCATGAAGGGACATTTGTTGATGAGTTGCAAGGAGTTGGAGCGCAAGACGGTACTGGAGCAGGTCAAGCTGGGCATGCTGACGCTTGTGGAGGCATCGCGGCGCATGGGGTTGAGTTACCGCCAGACGCTTCGGGTTTATGCGCGTTTTGCTGGTGAAGGAGACGCCGGGCTTGTTCATCGGGGCCGCGGCCGGCCGTCGAACCGTGGGCATGCGCAGACGTTGCGCAGCGAGGTTCTGCGGCGGTACGTGGAGCGGTATCAGGTTCACGGTTTTGGACCGACGCTTGCGGCGGAGAAGCTGGCCGAGGAGGGCCTTAGCGTGGACCATGAGACGCTGCGCCGCTGGCTCGTGGCGACCGGGCATTGGAAGGCGCGCCAGCGCAAGCCGACACACCGAAGCTGGCGGGAACGGCGCGCCCATTTTGGGGAACTGGTCCAGATGGACGGCAGCCATCATGACTGGTTTGGCTCCAAGCATGGCAAGTCATGCCTGATGAACATGATGGACGATGCCACGGGGAAGACGATGGCGTTGATGTCTGCCCAAGAGACGACGGAGGCCGCGATGAACCTGTTACGGCGCTGGATAGAGCGTCATGGGGTGCCCATGGCCCTGTACACGGACCGGAAGAACGTTTACATCACCGACCGCGAGCCGACCTTGGAGGAGCAACTGGCCGGACAGGAACCGCTGACGGCCTTCGGAAAAGCCTGCCATAAGCTGGGAATCGAGATTATTCCTGCCTATTCGCCCCAGGCCAAGGGCCGCATTGAGCGCTCGAACGGAACCTACCAGGACCGCTTTGTAAAGGAGTTGGCTTTGTGCGGCATCACCACGATCCCTGAGGCCGACAGGCTTCTTGCCGCGAGTTTCTGCGACGGACTGAACGAGCGCTTTGCCGTGCCACCGGCGCAACCGGAAGATTTCCACCGCCCCCTGTTTAGGGGGCTGGATCTGGACGACGTGTTCTGCCACGAGACGCGCCGCGTGGTCCAAAACGACTGGACGATTTCCTTGGAAGGCCGCCGGTACCAAATCCTCAAGGCCAGCAAACCGCTGCCCAAACCCAAAGACCGCATCCTTGTGCGCACTCATCTGGACGGGCGGGTCGGGCTACACCACCAGGGAAAACCGCTGCTGTTCCGGCTGCTCGCACGCGGAGAAGCCGGGCCCGACGACGCGCCGACACCCAAGACCAAAGAGACTGTCGCCAAACCAGTCGGCAGGCCAAAGCCACCGCCGCCAAAGAAGAAGTGGCGCGCGAACTGTGACCGTATGGCGGCCATGCGGGAGGCCAAGCCGTGAACGCCGCGAGTTTCCCACATTTCCACAGCCCCTACTGCGTGTGCCATGCACGGCAGAAGTTAAGAAGGGCTGTGGAAATGACAGGCCGTGGACAGCTCGGGGACAGCGCCAAAGCCCGCTGCCCCCAACCTGCCCACCACCTTTGGAAAACTCGCTCAGCCAACGCCGTCACCCAAGGAACATGACATTTCTATCGAGTTCAGACATGTGACATTTCTAACGAGTCTTGACACCTGTGCGGGCGCGCCGCAGGCGTCGGTGCGTCCGGAGATTGAACCCCCCGGCCGGTTCCTGATAGAACGGTGGGCAGAAAGACCGGCGGTGGCCGCGCCCACCGCCGCGGCCGGAGGATTTACATGGTGTTCAACGGGCTCAACATGTCAATGGGAAACCTGTCGCGGCTGTCACGGGCGCAAAGCCGTTCGCTGTCCCCCGAGAATTTCACGGGGGCCAAGGGCGCCGGAGGCATGGCCACGGACGGTACCGGGGCCGAGTGCGCGCGGGATTTGGGACGGGGCTGGAAGATTTCGCCGTCGGTGCGCATCGGTGCCGGCGAAACCTTCGAACTGGCCAATATCGCGGGCCCGGGCGCGATCCAGCAGATTTGGATGACGCCCACGGGCGTGTGGCGCCAGACCATCCTGCGCGTTTACTGGGACAACGAGGACACGCCCAGCGTGGAGTGCCCGGTCGGCGACTTCTTCGGCATGGGCTGGGGCGAATACGCGCACCTGAACTCGCTGGCGGTGTGCGTCAATCCGGGCAGCGCGTTCAACTGCTACTGGGAGATG
>CAZOMH010000772.1:0-2439 GCA_964580415.1 uncultured Nitrospirales bacterium | reverse complement strand
GTCTTGCCCGCGCCGTTCGGTCCGATGATGGCCAGCGACTCGCCCTCGGCCACGTCAAATGTGACTTCGCGCAAAATCGCGGCGCCGCCTGCGGTAACCGACAGGTTCTCAATCTGGAATGCGGGCGTGCTCATGGCGTGCCACCCCATTCGGGATGGATCGCTTTGGCGAGCGCCTCCAACGTTTCCACCACACGCGGACCGGGAATCGTCAATTGCGCGCCGTCCAATATCGCGATGCGCCCCTTCTCCGCCGCGGCCAGTCCGGGCAGTGCGCGCCAGGGCGCAACGGCGTCCTCCCGGGTCAGGCCCAGTTCTTCCAGGCCGTTCGTAAACTCCACAATCACGTCGGGATTGAGCCGCAGTATGGCCTCGCCCGACAGCGCCGGATAATCCACCGCCGATTCGGGAAAGGAATTCTCGCCGCCCGCGATGCCGAGGATATCGCCCAGAAAGGTCTTGCGTCCGACGATGTACACCTCGTCCAGTTTTCCGGCGCGCAGATCGCGGCCCGAGGAGAGCAGCACCCTGGGATGGGGGAGAGGGGCTGCTTTCGCGCGCACCGCCTCAATGCGCTGCTGCATGGACGCGCGGATTTCCCGCGCCTTTGCTTCATTGCCCGAGAGGCGTCCCAGAGTTTCCACGCTGTCCAGAATGTCGTTCAATGTGGTTTGATCCACCACCGCGCAGCGCAGTCCCAGCCGTTCCAGTTCGGCGTGGTGGGCGCGGTTCGACGGCATCATCACCACCAAATCCGGACGCAGCGCGACCATGGCTTCATAATTCGGGTCGAGAAATCCGCCCACTTTCGGCAGTGCCGCCGCCTCGGGAGGCCAGTTGCAGAAACGGGTCACGCCCGCCACCCTGCCGCCCGCGCCCACCGCAAACAGCGTTTCCGTCAGGCCGGGCGACAGCGAGATAATACGGCCGTATCCGCCCGCGGGCGGTGTGCCGCCGTTGTCCGGCGTCGCGGCCGGGGTCGCACCGTCAAGGTGCGCCATATGGCGCACCCCGTACGAGGCGGCCAGCAGCAGGACCGCCACGGCGACTATGATCCAGAATCGCATCAACAGACACTAAACCTTGTATGGGGAGGAATGGGAACCGGCAAAATCGTACCTGAACGGGACAGTCCGGGGCCAGTGGGACGGGCCTAGCGAAAGAGCAGCCCCGAGCAGCCGCGGAGCAGAAACAGTCCCAGCAGCATGACAATGGCCGTCAGGCACCCGCACCCGCCGCATCCGCATCCATCGTCGCCGGTGCCTTCGAAGCGCCAATAGCGGACTTGGGCGCGGTCCGAGCCGTTCCCGCCGGACGACCTTCCGGGGAACGCCACATCCGTATTGTCCGGTACCGGCGAAGGCCCCGTTTCGGGCCGCCCAACCGTTCCGTCCGGATTGACCGGGCGGGCGACAATGTCGATGGGTTCATCGTTTGGATTAATGGGAGGCATCAGTCCGCCTCCAGCAGGGGGTCAAGATCGGGATTGTGGAATCCCCGAACCACCAGGAACACCCCCTCTTCATAGATCGAATTGTCCATGTACATTTCCTCGAACAGCGGCACGTCGGCCGGGGGCGGGCTGGCGAAGTCAAAACGAACCAGCGGACCGAACGACGCAAACGGCACCGGATCACCCGGACTGGCCAGATGAATCCGTTGCCCGCCGCGTTCCGTGTCGTCGGCGACCTCCACCGACCAGTCTCCGATGATGCCGTCATCGACCGGCGACACGACATTGGCGGTGAACGGCAGCGAACTGTCCGCGTGAATCCAAATCTCCCGGACAAAGCGGGGCAGGTAATCGGCGCGCAGCACCACGGCCGCAGAGTCCGGCGTGCCCGAATTTACAAGCCGGAGCATGCCCCGCAGCACGTTCCCCGCGAAATCATCGGGATTGAAATCAAAGTCCGGCTTGAACGTGCCGCGGTCGCTGCCGTAGCTGATCGCGAAGGACGGACGGAACGACTCGTCAACACGGCGCAGCGACGCCCACCGCAGAATGTACTGGCCCGCCAGATTGTCCACGATTTGCCGGAGCGCGTCGGGCAGGTCCGAAACCTGCTCCGCCGGGTAATAGATACCGCCCGTTCGTCCCGTCATATCCAGCATGACCGGGAGATCAACATCCTGGCCAAACCCGATGACGGACACATGAATGCCGCGCTGGGCCGCCGCATATACGGCGTCGTCCATGGTGTAGACACTGGACGTGTCCCGGCCCGCGGTCATCAGAACCATGTGCCGCGATTCCTGAAGCGGTTCCCCTTCGTTGAACTTGTGCGATGATTCGACGACCGCATCGAACAGGCGCGGTCCGGAGTACCATCCCCGCACGATTTCCGGCTGGATGGCATCAATGCGCCCCCGGGTGTAGGCGCGGTCAATCGTGAAGTCCGACACATTCTCCGCGTCCCGGTCGTCCCGGTGAAATTCCGTC
>CAZOMH010000771.1:0-2442 GCA_964580415.1 uncultured Nitrospirales bacterium | reverse complement strand
GGCCTTCTCGGTTTGGGAGCAACGGATCGCTCCGGTCTTCGACACTTCTCGTCAGATTCATCTGGTCGAGTCGGAAGGCTCGCGTATCACGGCTGAAAACGAGTATCTGGTTTCTGGGAATGCCGTGCCGCAAAAGGTCAAATGGTTGGCGAGGCAAGGCGTCAGCACGCTCGTATGCGGTGCGGTCTCCCGCCCGCTGCAGGAGCAGCTCTTCGCGGCCGGGATCAAAGTCGTCCCGTTTGTGGCGGGTGATTTGAGTCGGGTCATCCAGGCTTTGTTTGACGGTTCGCTCAAAGGCTCAGCGTTTATGATGCCGGGGTGTTGCGGACGCCGGCAGGGATGGCGCGGGGAGCGGGACGGGCGTTGTTGCGCCAAGAGAGATGTGATTTAGGTTTAGGCGGGGGTGTCCTTTCGGACTTGGTCTCCGGGACAACTCAACGGTTTGAAAGGCATTCCCCGCCGCTCATTTGCCCGGAGAACACAGAGAAAAGGAGGCAGAAAATGCCAAGAGGAAACGGGACGGGGCCCATGGGAAGGGGTCCGATGACGGGGCGCGCAGCCGGATTCTGCGCGGGAAACGGGCGGTCGGGTTTTGAGAATCCCGCGTCCGGGCGCGGGTGCGGGTTCGGTTATGGGCGCGGGATGGGCGGCGGCTTCGGCCGCGGTTTCAGGAACATGTTCTTCGCCACGGGGTTGCCGGGCTGGGCGCGCTCCGGAGGCACGCCGGCGCCTGTGGGAATGAACGAGAAGCAGGTTCTGAAGTCGCAAGCGGACGCGTTGCAGGCGCAGTTGGACACAGTCCGGCAGCGGCTGGGGCGATTGGAAGCGGCGGAACAGTGAAAGAGAAAGGCGAGTGACATTCGCGGACGTTTCGCACGCGGCAACCGGAGGACGGGTCCTTCCGTCGGCTGGCCCGGGCGGGACGTCTGCCTTTCTTGAAAAACGGAGTGAGACGGGCTTATCCGCTGATCATCGGCAAGGCGTTGGAGTGAGGGGCGGAGAGGCGCATCAAGGAAAAACGTAACATGAAAATAGCATTCTCAACATCCGGGACGGATCTCAACGCCCCGATGGAGGCCCGTTTCGGGCGTGCCGCCAGGTTCTTGGTCTATGACACGGAGACGGCCACTTTTAAGTTGGTCGACAACAGCCAGAACCTGAATGCGGCGCAGGGCGCGGGCATTCAGTCCGCGCAGAACGTGGCGGCTGCGGGTGTGCAGGCGTTGGTAAGCGGCCACTGCGGCCCCAAAGCGTTCCGCGTGCTCGCGGCCGCAGGGATTAAGGTCTATGCCTCCGAGGCTCCCACGGTTGCGGCTGCGCTGGAACTGTACCGCGAAGGGAAGTTGAAGGAAAGTGCGGGGGCGGACGTGGAAGGACATTGGGCGTAAACCGGCGATCATGAACACTAGCCTTGAATGCCTCCCCTGCATCTTCCGCCAGACACTGGACGCCGTGCGGCGTGTCTCGGACGATCCCGCTTTCTGCGAGCAGGTCGTCCGCGAGGTCGCGGGATGGATACACACCTCCGACCTCCAACAGTCGCCGCCTGTGATGGCGCAACGGTTGCACCGCTTGCTGCGGGAACGCACCGGCATCGCCGATCCGTATGCCAACGCGAAGGCGCGGGACAACGCACTGGCGTTGAGCCTGCTGCCCGAACTTCGTGAGCGGCTGGCCGTTTCACCTGATCCGCTGCTGTTGGCCGTCCGGTTGGCTGTTGCCGGAAACCTGATTGACCTGGGACCCAAACATGATTTGAGCGCGGATGAGATACGGTGCTCGATCCGGCAGGTTCTTGACGCATCGTTTTCGGGTGATGTTGAGACCTTCAGGCAGGCGGTGGCCAACGCGCGGGACATCTTGTATTTGGCGGACAACGCGGGCGAGATCGTGCTGGATCGCTTGTTGATCGAGGCGCTGGGGCCTGAGCGGGTCACGGTGGCGGTACGCGGCTCGCCCGTCATCAACGATGCGACGATTGAGGACGCACGGGCGGCGGGTTTGCATGAGATCGTCCGGGTCATCTCAAACGGTTCGGATGCGCCGGGAACCGTTTTGGAGGAATGCGACGCGGACTTTCTGAAGCGGTTCATTCAAGCGGATCTGGTGATCGCCAAGGGGCAGGGCAATTTCGAGACCTTGAGCGCCGCGCCGCGCGACATCTGTTTTCTGTTTAAAGTCAAATGCCCTGTCATTTCGTCCAACGTGGGGCTGCCGCTGGGCACGCAAGCCCTGCTGTGGTCGCGGGCGGGCAAAGACAGCAAAGGGGGATCATGATCATCGCGGTGGCATCGGGCAAGGGCGGAACCGGCAAAACGACGGTCGCGGTGAATCTGGCAAGCGTGCGCGGCGCGGGCATTGTCCTGCTGGACTGCGACGTGGAGGAACCCAACGCGCACCTGTTTCTTAAGGGCGAGCTTTGCGGTGAGCCGGAGACGGTCT
>CAZOMH010000770.1:0-2442 GCA_964580415.1 uncultured Nitrospirales bacterium | reverse complement strand
GAGGATGGATGCTGGGCGACAGCGGGTGGCAATTGAACGGTTGTTGGGGAGGAGGGGGATGGCGAAGACTGGGTGAGGGGGCTCGTCGGAAACCGGCCAGGTGAAACCACCGTCCAGCGGGAAGTCCACCCAGATTCTATGGAGCCGTGTCAAGCCATTTAAGAATCTTACCGGGGTGCGGGTTGTAGCGCCATTTGCGATCTTACCAGGGACCAGAGAAAATGTTTTGGTTTTGGTTCAGTGTTCCCCTCCCCCGGGGGAGGGGGGTTATTTGCTATATAACCGACACACCGGTCTCTTTTGCGCGGCCAGCGTTTGTGGTGCGCAGCAGCCGGCTCAGCGCCTTGTCGATGCGCGACGAGAGCGCAAAGGGATCCATGTTCTCCCTGGCCGCCAGCAGCCTCTGTACTGCAAGAGGCAGGGCATCGAGCGGATAGTGGCTCGCCAGACGGTCCAGCGGTGTCTTGGGCTTGTCGTACCTGCGGCGCACCCGGCTGCCGATCCGGACCTTCTCCACCAGTTTCACGCAGGGCTGGAACAGGTTCATCATCTGGAGCAGATCACCGCGGTACACGGCGTTCATCGCCGCGCACTGCTCGGCCGTGTCGTAGCGGTCCCAGCCGAATATCTTGCGCACGTGGGTCCAGTTCTTCTGCTCGATGTGGGCGTTGTCGTTCTTCTTGTACGACCGGGAACGGGTGAACTTCACGCCAAGCCGGGCGGTCCAGCGCAGCAGGTGCTGGTTGATGAACTCCGAGCCGTTGTCCGAATCGATGCCCAACAGCGCAAAGGGAAGCTCCCTGCGGAACTCCTCCAGCGCCGTGCACACGCCCGTCCCGCCCTTGCCCAGGACTGCGCGCGTCTGCGTCCAGCCCGTATACACGTCCGTGGCGTTCAGCGAGTAGACAAACTCGCCCGACGCGCACGGACCGCAGTGCTCCACCAGGTCGACCTCCAAAAAACCGGGGCAGACAATGTCGCTGTGGTCCGTCCGGATGGGAATCTGCTGCTTGAGCAGCGTGCCCGGCTTGCTGTGCCCGTAAATGCGCCTTTTGCGGTCGCGCCTGCTCGTCTTCAGCCGCCGGTCCATCTGGCGAGGGCTCATTTTGAGCAGCTCCGCCTCGATTTGCGGCGTCACCCCCCTCATGTGAAGACGCGCCCAGGGAAGCCACTGCGGCAGCAGCGCCTTGAGGCGCACCGACCAGGGATACCCCGCCGCTTCCCATACCTTTTCCAGCACACGGATGCCGGCAGCCGAATAGGTCACCCCGCGCCTGCGCCTGACCGCGCAGGCCTTGTCCTCCAATGGACGGCGCAAAAGCGCTATCGCGTACTTGCGGTGATAACCCGTCGTCGCGCAAAACTCATCCAAAAGCTTGCTCCGGCCCATTCGGTTCGCCTTCTGATACCTCTTACGGTAACTCACAAGTGTGGCCAACGTGCGTTCTCCTGCCATTGTTGCTCTCCCTGGCTTGGTAAGATCACAAATGGCAAGACGATACTACCGCCGGTAAGATCTTAGATGGCGCGATGCGGCGGTTTGAGCGGTGCCCCCCGGCCTCTGCTATACTTAAACGTCCCCGTCGGGCCCCGTTTATTTGGGACCGCCGCGGATGCGGGCAATGGGCCAACCATGCGGATTTTGCTGTTGTCTGACGCGGTCGGGTCACCTGCGCGCCGGGAATAACACGGCACAGTTCGATGTAACTCCTGAATCTCGTCCGGTGTCCGGGCGGCTTCATCGCCCCCGCCTGCCGTGGACGTGAAGCCGAAAGGACAAGGCAGACCGTGCAGGAAACCATGAAGAAGACCGAAAAGCGCGTCATCACCAAGCGGGGTGTTCTGTGGCTGGGACAGACCTGCAACCAGCGCTGTTACTTCTGCTACTTCATCAACCGCATCGAGGACCATTCGCACCCAGAACATGCGTTCATGTCCCTGCAGAAGGCCAAGGACATTTGCACCACCCTGCGAAACGTGTACGGCAACACCGCCATCGACATCCAGGGCGGCGAGCCCACGATCTACAAGGAAATCCTTGAACTCATCCGGCACTGCCGTGACATCGGCCTGATTCCCACGCTGATCACGAACGGGCTGGTGCTCGGCACGCCCGGCGTGCTGGAAAAGTACCGGGACGCGGGGTTGCGCGATTTCCTGGTGAGCCTGCACGGAATCGGCGACATCCACGACGAGGTGGTCCGGGTCAAGGGCGCCTACAGCAAGATTGTGGCGGCCATCGGCCGGATGCAGGAGATCGGTTTTCCCTTCCGCATCAACTGCACCATGTCCAAGCCGGTGATTCCCATTTTGACGCAGGTGGCCGAGCACGCCATCCGCTACGGCGCCTATGCGGTCAATTTCATCGCGTTCAACCCCTTTGGCGACCAGTATGGGCGGCGGCAGACGGAGACGGTCGCCCGCTATTCCGAGGTGGCCGAG
>CAZOMH010000769.1:0-2444 GCA_964580415.1 uncultured Nitrospirales bacterium | reverse complement strand
GTATAGTTTGTAGATCTCGCGCACTTCTTCCGGGATGGGCACGTAGCGTTCCATGGTCGTTTCCTGCTCGATTAGCGCAAGTGGGAAAAGGGCTTCGAGAGCGTCTTTAGTGATCAGTTCTTTGGTGGCGGGGTTGAACACAGGGGTTGGAGGAACGGGGCTATCCGCTCAACGGACCCAAACAGCCCGTGGCGCGCGTGTCCTGGAACGAGGCCATGGCGTTCTGCGCGTGGCTCAGCGAAAAGACCGGCGGGCAGTTCACGCTGCCCGACGAGGCCCAATGGGAATTCGCCTGCCGCGCCGGCACGGCCACACCAATGTGGTACGGCGAAACCAATGCTGACTTCGCGGCCGTAGCGAACCTGGCCGACAAATCGCTGTCCAAGGTGGACACCTTCGATCCGTGGAAACTCCCCTCCGGCGCGATACATCCCTGGCGGCCCGCAATAGACACGGTAAATGACGGCAACCGCGTCAGCGCGACCGTGGGCAGTTATGCCGCCAATCCATGGGGACTGTTCGACATGCACGGAAACGTGGCCGAATGGACCCGCAGCATGTACCGTCCCTACCCGTGGCATGCCGACGACGGTCGCAACGACACGAGCGGACAGGCGGAGCGTGCGGTGCGGGGCGGCTCCTGGTATGACCGGCCGGTGCGCGCGCGCGGCGCATTCCGCCAGCACTACGCCCCCTGGCAGCGCATTTTCGATGTGGGCTTCCGCGTGGTCTGTACGGCGGCGCCAAAATGACCGGTCCCCGGTTCAATGTTTCACCGGAACGCAACCTGACCTACAGTGTTGTGCTCCTGGCGCTGGCCTCTGCCTTTGCACTCGCCGCCGTCACCGCCGGTCGGTGGGCCTGGTTGCTGCTGTGGTTCGGCCTGTCCTTCCTGCTCCTTGCCGTTGGCTATGCAGGGATGGGGGCGCGCATCTTTGGAAAGCGGCGAAACGGCACACTCCCGCTCTGGTCCAAACTGCTCCACATGGGTTACGTGCTGCCGTCATGGATCATCTGGCACATGATGCGTCTCCTGCAGCGGGAAGCCCCCTTCAACCAAATCTCGCAGACGCTCTTTGTTGGGCGCCGACTTTTGGACAGGGAGTTTCCAAAAAGCGTCGCGACCTGCATCGACCTCACCAGCGAATTTGATGAGGTGCGGAAGGTCCGGCAGAGGACACACTACGTAAGCCTGCCCATCCTGGACGGTGGCGTGCCGCGCAGGGAAGCCCTTGAAGAAACCCTCGACGCACTGCCGGAGGGTCCCGTCTATGTCCATTGCGCCCAGGGACACGGACGCGCCGCCCTGTTCGCAATGGCACTCCTGGCTCGCCGCAAAGAAATTCGCTCCTACGAGGAAGGAATGGCGCTGTTGCAGTCTGCGCGGCCTGGCGTTGTGTTGAACCGGTTTCAGGAAACCTTTGTCCGGAAATACTTCGAGGAGTAACCGCCGCAGGCATGTCGATTAATCGCAGTTGTCATCACCGGGCGGCGGCGGCGGCGGCCGGCTCCTGAGGAAATAGTTGCGGCTAAATAGTCTTCGATTGGACATCAAGCAAAGGGAGTGTCCCCGTGGGGCATCAGGCACATGACATCGAACTTTGGGCCATTGGTGTTTTGGGGGCCTTTCTGCTCATACCCTGCCAACGCCTTCTCGAACCCCATCCCGTGCTGCTCGGCATCGTCCTTGTTGTAGTCTGGGCCCCTTTAATGCCCACCCTGATTGCGTTGCTTCTTGAATTTGTCATCCTCCCCACTCTGCAGCGTGTGCGCATGGTACAGCCGCAGCGCCTGCGCATTGCGTCGAAAGCGACCAGTTCCTCAGCCCCCTTGCCAACGGACAACTGGCGGAGACGGTGGGAAACCATGAAAGAGCTTCATAGTGTGACCCTTCTTCTGACCGGAGTCACGGCTTTGTTGATTCGCGCCGTTGTCATGTTCCTGCGCTGGCCATTCTGAGCACGCCGTATCGCACGACAAGACAAGCCCCATTTTGGGACCATGGAGAAAGATGTACTATTCACCGCCCAGCATAAGCAGCAGCAGCAGCACTGCGCCGAGTGGAATCGCGGGCAGGAAGGCCGTCCATGGTCCCACTCCGAGAAAGTAAACCAGGAGCCATGCCGTCAGCCCGACACAGACACCGAGACATCCAAGCAGGGAAGCATAGAATGCCCTCCAACTCCATCGTTCACGAAGATACGGAGGCAGTATCCGCCCCGGAAAGAGCGCGGCAAGAATGGCGAACGCCAATGAACCCAGCATGACATACTGCGGGGCTCCGCCGTAGCAGGCCAGAAAGTCGCTGATTGTGTTGATGACTTCCATCCCCGGTCCTCTCATGCTTCAGGTACGCCAACCCGACCACACCGGGGCGCACAGAAGAAACCGGCCGGACACCCTGGGGTATCCGACCGGTTGAACTGCTGCTTGAAGCGGGCGCT
>CAZOMH010000768.1:0-2451 GCA_964580415.1 uncultured Nitrospirales bacterium | reverse complement strand
ACATTCTATGCAGGCGCAGCCAAAGCGGTGTCGCCGCTGTGCTCTGCCACCGCAGTCCAAAAAGGGGGTGTCTTGGACTTTCTCTTAGGGTTGCGCGGCTTTCGAAACCCACGTTGCTGACGGGCGGTCCAGTTTTCGGCAGAGGCATGATTTCACAAGGCTGAACAGGTGAAGGACGGGGCAAATGCATAAAGGACTTGTTCTTGCGGTGTTATTGGTGGCGGTTTGCGGCCTTTTGGCCCCGGCATGTACTGCCGAACCGGCCGCAAACATGCAGTGGCCTCAGTTTCGCGGGCCCGGCGGTCTGGGTGTCACAGAGGGACCAGGGCTGCCCGAGCAATGGTCGGCCACCGAGAACATTGCGTGGAAGACCGATATCCCGGGACGGGGCTGGTCTTCTCCCGTGGTCTGGGGCAACCGCGTCTTCCTGACGACTGTGGTGAACACGGGCACGGCGGAGGAGCCGAAGAAAGGTCTCTATTTTGGCGGTGAACGCAAAGACGCCCCCGATGGCATGCACCAGTGGAAGGTGCTCTGCCTCGACCTGGAAAGCGGAAAGGTCCTGCGGGAAAAGCAGGTGCATGAGGGATGTCATGGTGCGGATATTCGAGGGCAGGAACTATTTGCGCCTGTCGCTGTCGCGTGTCAAAGGCCGAACCGATAATGAAGAGGATATTTTCGGGGGACTGTGGTAGCATGTCGGAGTTGCGTTAAAACGGGCTTCCAACCAACGGACAAAGGGACTTCCCATGTGGACCGTATCAATGATTTGCGTGTGCGCGGCGGGTCTGTTGCAGGGGGCGGCCGAACCGGCGCGTCCGACAACGGACCAAGCCGCATGGCAGGACATGGAACTGGGCATGTTCATCCATATCGCGCCGAACACCTGGCAGGATGCCGAGGGTGACCAGCGCAATACGCCGCTCGAAAAGATCAACCCATCCGCGCTGGACACGGAACAGTGGGTGCAGGTGGCCGAATCCATGGGCGCCAAATACATCGTGTTCGTCGCCAAGCATGTGGGCGGTTTCTGCATGTGGCAGACGGACACCACCGATTACGGCATCAAGAACACCCCGTGGAAGGACGGCAAGGGCGACGTGCTGGGCGACTTGTCGGCTTCGTGCCGGGACCATGGCATCAAGCTGGGCGTCTACCTGTGCCCGCGGGACGATGCGCACGATGTCGGGGACAGCGGGCGCTGCAGGGACGCATCGCAGCAGGAGAAGTATGATGCCATTTACCGGCAGCAGTTGACGGAGGTGCTGAGCCGCTACGGCGAAATGGCCGAGGTGTGGTTCGACGGGAGCAACATCGTCGAGGCGGGCGATATTCTGAAACAGTATGCGCCCCACGCGGCGATCTTCCAGGGCAAGTACGCCAGCATCCGCTGGGTGGGCAATGAGGACGGCAAGGCGCCCTATCCGGCGTGGAACGCGGTCAGCCGGGATGCATGGCGGCGCGGCGCCACGGCGAAGGACGGGGACCCCAACGGGGACGTGTGGCTGCCCAACGAATGCGACGCGCGGATGCGCCGGGACTGGTTCTGGAATTCGAAGAACGCGAAGACACTCAAGAGCGTGGACCGGTTGATGGACATGTATTACGAATCGGTCGGCCGCGGCGCGGTGCTGCTTTTGAACGCGACGCCCGACACAACAGGGCTGATTCCGGAAGGCGATGTGAAACGGGCGGAGGAATTCGGCGCGGAGATACAGCGGCGCTTCGGCAGGAGTATTGCCGAGACGGACGGCTCGGGAGACACGGTAATGCTCGACTTGGGCGGTGCGAAACGCATCGATCATGCAGTGACGATGGAGGATATCCTCCAGGGCGAGCGGATACGGGCCTACGTGATTGAAGGGCGCAGCAACGGCGCATGGACGACATTGTCCGAGGGTACGGCCGTCGGGCACAAGAAGATTGACCGCTTCAAGCCCGCGGAGGTGGATGCCGTGCGGCTGCGGGTCACGCAGTCGGCCGATTCCCCCATTGTGCGAAAACTTGCGGTGTACTGCGCGGACGCCAAAGGCAATTAGGCACGGGACAGGACAGCATTATGAAAGACAAGACAAACCCCGCGAACGCGGGCGGTCCGGATGCGGCGTCGGATTCCAATCCGTTTGCCCAGTTGCTGGGGAAGTTTCCCGGAGGGCCCGCCGTGGTGGAGGACAAGGCGGCCGAAGTGAAGTCGATCACGAGCTTTCGTGTCGGACGCACCAAGAAGGGCGGTTTTCCCATTTCGCTTGAAAAACGGTCCTCCGGAAAGACGGTCACCGTCATCCGCAATGTCGCCGGCGACACGGAAGCACTGCTGGCGCTGCTCAAGAAGCGCTGCGCCGCCGGCGGGAAAGCCTTTGAAGACTGGGTGGAGGTGCAGGGCGATCACCGTGAAAGGGTGGAGACGCTGCTGCGCGGACTGGGCCGTTAAGGGCGGGGCATGAAGCGGAT
>CAZOMH010000767.1:0-2455 GCA_964580415.1 uncultured Nitrospirales bacterium | reverse complement strand
TCACCGTCTCAAAGAAGGAAAGCGCGCTGAAGCGTGCTGTGTGCAGCGAGGGACATTTCTCCCCCGTAAAGTCGTTGAAGCCGACCGAAGCCGGTTGGAACCGTCAGCTGCAGTAGATTTTGAGTTCGGGATCACACCCCTTCCCACTGCCGCAGCCCGAAACGGGAGAGATAGATGGGTATGGATTGAAAGGCTGGATTGACGGTTGGAACCGCGGTGAGGAACGCGCGTTTCCGTTCGCTTTCGGGTCCGAAGAGGAGCGTGACCGAGCCGCCTTCGCCGCCGGCGCCGTTGACTTTCCAGCCGACGGCCCCGTGCTCCTTGGCGAGGGCAATCAGGCTGTCGGCCTCGGCCGAGACCAGTGCGGGGTGCAGGGCACGCTGGGCGTCGGTGTTTTCGGCCATGGCCCGGCCGAGTGCGTCGAAGTCGCCGCTGTAGAGTGCGTTCTTGCCGTCTCTTGCGGCGCTGCGCAGCGGTTCCAGTGCGGACTTGTCGGCACCCTGGCGCTCGAAGTTGGCGATGACCTTTCCATGAACCTCGCTGGACGAGTGGGATTTGCCCAGGAAGACCAGGGCGAGGCGGCGTTCCAGTTCCCACCAGACGCTGTTGGGAATCTGCACCTGCGACACGGAGGCGTGGGGGTATTGGTTCATTTCGATGAAGCAGATGCCGCCGTAGGCCGAGCACAACTGGTCCTGAATGCCGCATTGCAGCCCGAGTTTCTCTGTCTCCACGCGGTGCGCCATGGCGGCCACCTCGTGCGGGGTCATGCGGCGTCCGGGTGTGAGCAGGTCGAGCGCGCCCAGCAGCGCGACGCTTACGGCGGCGGAGGTTCCGGTGGAACAGCCCGCGGGCGCGTTGGAATAGAGGTTTACCTCGAAGGAGAGGTCGGGCGGCAGATCCATGATATCGACACAGGCCTCAATGAGGGGGTGCTTGTCGTATTCGATGGGCAGGCGGTTGATTACATAGCGGTCGCCGAAATTCTCCGCGTTGATGGTGATGCGGCCGCCGCTTTCGCTCAGCCCGTGGGAGACGCGGATTTGCACTTCGGCATAGGGGTACACGCCGATGTTGAAGACGAGGCCGTGTTCGGCAAACCAGGTGTCGGTCCAGCCGCCCAGGTCGCAGATGCGAATCGGGGCTGTGGCGTTTATGACCCGCGTCGTTCCCTCGGCAATCATGTTTGTCTTCCCTTCTTGGTTGCCGCTTTGTCGGCGGCGCGGACAATACTTCGCGCGGTTTCGGTCCAGGTGAAGCGTGCCGCCTGTGCAAGTCCCTTTTCCGAGAGGGACGCGCGCAGTTCCGGTTCTGTCAGCAACCGTTCCAGGGCACATGCTATCGCTTCGGTGTCCTCCGGGTCCACCCGCAGGGCGGCGTCCCCGGCCACCTCGTTCAGCGCGGAATTGTTTGACGTGATCGTCGGGGTGCCGCAGGCCATGGCCTCGATGAGTGGCATGCCGAAGCCCTCCCAGAGCGACACGAGTGCAAAGACCTCGGCGCCGGCCATGAGCACGGGCAGATCGTCGCCGGGCACGAATCCGGTAAAGCGGATGCGTTCCGCGCCGGCCAGTTCCTTTGCAACGGCGAGGATGGGTTCGTCCATCCATCCGCTGGCCCCGGCGATGACCAGTTCGTGCTGCCAGTGCGGGTGGCGCGCGCAGACCACGTCGAAGGCCTGCATCAGCCGGACCAGGTTTTTCCTGGGCTGGATGCGGCCCACATAAAGCACATAGGGCCGTTTAAGCTGCATGCTCCGCCGCAGGCGGCCCTTTACGGCCTTGTCCTCGCACGGTTTAAACTGGGGGCCGCATCCGGCCGGGGCCAGGGTGACGCGGTCAGGGGGCGCGCCGAGCAGGTTGATGCAATCGTCGCGGGTCGCGGCGCTGATGGCAACGAAGCCGGAGCAGGCCCACCGGGCGTGGCGCGGTTCCAGTTGGGCCAGGAGACGGCGCTTGCGGGTAAACTTCTCCGGATAGCGCATGATCGCGAGGTCGTAGAGGGTGGCCACGGTCGGACAGCCGGCCAGAACGGGCACCTGCACACCGGGCGCGTAGAAGGCGTCGGGCCGCTCACGGCGCAGCGCGGGGCCGAGTTGGCGGTGGGTCCACAGGGGGCACGGCGGCAACTCGCGAAATTCCACCTGGTCCCGGGTCAGCGGGAAGTCTTCGCGGGGCGGCGCGTCGAGATAGACCCGCACGCGCCAGCCCGCCTCGGCGGCGGCTTGGGGGAGTTCGCGGAGGAGTTCAGCGCAGTAGTTTCCGATACCTGCGCGCTGTGGTTCATTGGCGGGCCGTCCATCGGCAGCGAGAATGCGTTCCATTGGATTACTTAATCACCCGAAGTTCGAACTGCAGAAAATGGACGATGTCGCACAGCTTGGTGGCGGCGTGGAGGATGCGCTTGGGCTTGTTTTCCGGCACGCGCCATTTCCAGGGGCGGCCGAGGAAGAACC
>CAZOMH010000766.1:0-2461 GCA_964580415.1 uncultured Nitrospirales bacterium | reverse complement strand
TCCCTGTCGGAAACCCGCCTCACTTTACCGCTTGGACAAATGCCCGAAACGTAGATCATTGCCCCCTCCCAGCGCCATTCCCAGCAAAAACACAACGATATCGCCCCGCCGGTAGAGCACGAAAAAACGTGCCGCCGCAAGCAGTGCAAGAAGCGCCCGCATCAGCGGTGCGTTCTGACTGAAAAGCGCCATGAGTCCGGCGGCCAGCACCAGCACGCCGGCCTCTTTCAGCAAGTCGCCGAGACTGGCCCCGTAGGGCGCGCCGCCACCTTCCCTGGTCAGGTCATTCACCATTCTCGGAACGCTCCATTGGTCAATTTCTTTTCGCGCGCTGCGTCATCGTTAGCGCGTCAGCAAAAAACATTGCAATCACGCTTGACATTATAAGCTATCTTCTGATAATATACAATAAAGTTGAGCGGAATTATTTTATATGTCCGGCGCAGGCGGTTCAGGTTATTACGGAAAAGACTCATGCAGAAGAACGGTTGCACACCTGAGGCCACCGGACAGCGTGAAGAAGCTCAAAGGCAGGCACGCGAAACCGTCGATGAACCGATTGGACAGGCAGGAGGTTGACATCATGAACAGACGCCCCAATGCACTCACGGTGGCCCGCCGCGTGGTGGGTGCCCGGCTGGGCTGGCGTCCGCCTGTCTACCTCGTGCATGCGCTGACGGCGCGATGCAACGCGCGCTGCGGCTTCTGCGCGTGGAAGCCGGAGTTCTATAACCCGGCGGAGCAGCTTCCGACGGACGCCATCAAGCAACTCTACGAAGACGCGAAGCGCGCCGGCTTTGTCGGCCTGTCGATGTGGGGCGGCGAACCGCTCCTGCACGCCGACTTTGACGAGATTCTCGGCCATGCCAGCAGGCTTGGACTGATGACGCATGCGGTGACAAACGGCTACCTGCTGGACCGCAAGATGGACGTTCTCGTGCGCCATATGGACCGCCTCTGCATATCGCTGGACCACCCGTCGAGCATGCATGACGGGATTCGCGGCATCAAGGGGCTCTTCGACCGCATCGTGGAGTCGACAAAAGAACTGCGGAGGCGCGCGCCGAACAAGCAGATCATTTTCGTCTACACCCTGCTGAAGGCAAACGTTGCCGAGAGCGCGATTCGCGCCATGGCCGACCTGATGGCCGAACTCGGCACACTGGTCGTCTTCAACGCCATGCGGGAAGATGCGGCCACGGCCGACACAGGCGTGAGTCTCGTGGACTATGCGCCGTCGCGTGAACAACTGGCCAATGCCTTCTCCACCGTCAGCGACCTCAAGCGCAAGGGTTATCCCATACTCAACTCGCATACCCACATGGACATGCTGAGCGTCGGACCGCCCGTATACCGGTGCCACTGGCCCAAGTTCATGCTGCCCGTGGAGGCCAACGGCGATGTTGTCGACTGCATGCACTGGGGAACCCGGCCCATCGGCAACATACGGCAGACACCCTTTGCAGAACTGCTGAAGAGCAGGCGGCTCCGCGAGATTACCGGCAAGGAAGGCGAACGCTGCCACGAATGCGTGTCCATTCACCGCGTCGAGATCTCGGAAGTGTGGAATGGCAACTTCGAACCGGTGTGGTCCTGGCTGAAACTTCGCAAACCGCCCCGGCCGCACACCGCGCTTTCCGGCGCGGGGGCGGTTTCGGACCGTCCGGGAACAACACGGGAACCCCGGCCCGGACCTGTCTAAACAGATAGCCCTCCCCATCCGATCCTGACCAGATCGGTCCCATATGCCTCGGCTGGATTACGCAAGACCACCGTACATCCGGCCGAGGTCCTCTTTTGTGACCCCGCGCGGATTGTTGTTCATGAGCGGGTGGAAACTGGCCTGCACCAGTTCCGGAATGTCGGACACCGGTATGCCGACATCGCCCAGGGTGCAGGGCAGGCCGCCGAGCCGCTTGAACGCGTGAATACGCGCCGCCATTGCCGCAGCCGAAGAGAAACCGCAGGGACGGGCAAGATCAAGAAACCGTTCTCCGAGCGCGGGCGCGTTGAACTGCACCGCGAACTCAAGGGTAAACGCGCAGGCCGCGCCATGGGCCATGTGGTACCGAGTGGACAGTGGAAACGAGCATGCATGAACCATGGCGTTCTTGGGCAACTGAAACGCCATGCCGGCCAGCAGCGCCGCGTAAGACAGTTCCGTCCGGGCCTGCACATCGTCCGGGCTCTCGCAGATGCGTTCGAAGTTGGCGAATATCCGCCGGGCCGCCTCGATGGCCGCAAGGTCGCAGATGGGCTGGTGATTCTTGGACCAGTAGCCCTCGAGTGCGTGACTCAACGCGTCCAGCGCCGTGGCGGCCGTGGTGAACCGGGGCAGGCTCAGCGTGAGTTCCGGATCGACCAGTGCATGCGCCGGATACAGCGCGGACCCCGCCAGCGGCGCCTTGGTCCCCGCATCGGGATCGTCCAGCACGGCTACCGGGGTCACTTCGGAACCGGT
>CAZOMH010000765.1:0-2465 GCA_964580415.1 uncultured Nitrospirales bacterium | reverse complement strand
TGCTTTTATATGCAAGAAAACACACCTCCATTTGACCCCGCCGCCGGAATATGGCATGATTACGCCGTCCCCGGGGCTGGGGTCCGCTGTGACTGGCGAGTGAGACGTGGCATCGACCACGGTGGAGCAGCGGATCATGTGATGAAGCCGCTCGCCTGGGCGCAGACGCAACTTGGGGGCTGAAACCGCCGGTGTGTCCGGAAAAGGTACGGCCATGCGTAAGACGCCGCTTTTTGAGAATTATTCGCACTACGGAGCCCGTGTTGTTGATTTTCACGGATGGGCTTTGCCGGTCCAATTCTCCGGAATTCTTGAAGAACACGTGGCCACACGCCAGCGGGCGGGGCTTTTCGACTGTTCGCACATGGGCGAGTTCATCATTCGCGGTGCCGCTGGCATAGCCGCGCTGGACCGAATGGTTATTGGCGATATGGTCAATCTTTCGCAGGGCCGGTGCCGTTATACCGCCCTTTTGAACGATTCAGGCGGCATTATCGATGATTGCGTGGCATTGTGTCTGGGTCCTGAAGAACTCTATCTGGTGACCAATGCGGGCCCCCTTGACGCGGTGACGGCGATGTTCGACACCGCAATCCCCGGTATCGAGTCTGTATACAATCGTACGGCAAAGCTTGACCTGCAGGGACCGCTGTCCAGGCAAATCCTTCTGGACCTTGGGCTTGCGGGAATAGCGCCGTTGAAATACTGGTCAGGCACGCGCTGCGAATGGCGCGGATCGGAGATTATCGTTTCCCGTGCGGGTTATACGGGCGAGCTGGGTTACGAATTGTATTTGCCCGCCGATATGGCCATTGCGGTTTGGGACGCGATTCTCGCCCACGGTGCCGCAGTGCCCTGCGGGCTGGGTGCCCGGGACACATTGCGCACGGAAATGGGCTATCCGTTGAACGGCGACGACATTGACGAGGCGCGCACGCCTCTTGAGGCGAACATGGACCGTTTTTTTGCCTGGGAGACGGATTTTCCGGGCAAGGCACGGCTGTCGGAGATGCGCGATCACGGCGGGTATCCGGTGCTGACGCCGGTGGTCTCGTCGGATCGGCGCGCGCCGCGCCATGGTTTCGAGGTGCGTTTGGACGGTGTGCCCGTGGGTGCCGTGACCAGCGGCACCTTTGGACCGAGCGTGGGCCGGGGCGTTGGACTGGCCTATTTGGAAAGAAGTGCCGCGGTGCCGGGCATGCGCCTGACCGCAGGCCCCAAGGACATGGAAATATTCGTCGCCGAGGCACCTGTCTACAAGGGCGGGACCTGCCGCGTGCGGTTGGACTAGCGGATAACGAGAGCTGCATTCTCGAAACAGTAGGAGCGCTGCGATGAATCCCGAAAGCCTGCGTTATACCATGGATCATGAATGGGTGGGCGAGCAGAACGGCATGTGCGTGGTCGGCATTACGGACTACGCACAGGAACAGTTGGGTGATGTGACCTACGTGGAACTGCCCAAGGTCGGCCAGCACCTGAAACGGGGTGAAGAAGCCGCCGTTGTCGAGTCTGTCAAGGCGGCCAGCGATGTGTATGCGCCGCTGTCGGGCGAAGTTGCGGAAATAAACGAGCAGGTCGAAAATGAAACGGACCTGGTGAACCGCGACCCCTACGGCCGCGGCTGGTTCTTCAAGCTGAGCGGTTACGATTCTGCCGAATACGCCGAACTCATGACCTACACCGCCTACCGCGCCTTTTGCCAGGGGCGGTAAGCGAAAACAGATACCACGCGCCCCTTTCCGGGGCGGGCTGACCGTCCGGGCCCGGACGGCGGACAGCAGCACGAAGAACGAGGAACACAGCCATGACGTGGATACCTGTGACCGATACGGAACGGGAGGAAATGCTCGGCACGATAGGGGTGGATTCGGTCGAGGCGCTTTTTGCGTCCGTGCCGGAGGCACTGCGCATGCGCGGGTGGGACCTGCCGCCGGGCCTGACCGAAATGGCGCTGCGCGCGCATATGGACGCGCTGGCGTCGCGCAACAGGACGGACCTGGCAAGCTTCCTGGGCGGCGGTTACTACGACCATTTTATCCCTGCGGCGGTTGACGCGCTGTCGGGCCGCAGCGAATTCTACACGGCCTACACGCCCTACCAGCCCGAGTGCGCCCAGGGAACGCTCCAGTCCATATACGAGTACCAGTCCGCCGTGTGCCGGCTGACAGGAATGGAATGCGCCAACGCCTCGCTGTACGACGGCGGCACGGCGATGTTTGAGGCGGCGACGATGGCCTGCCGTTCCACACACCGCGCCAGGGTGGTGGTGGATTCCTCCGTGAATCCCGTCTGGAAGGGCATGCTCCTCACGCATTGCGCCAAGCTCGGTTTGGACATCGCGGACGGTGCGGACCCGGCCGGGGCCGCCTGCGTGATCGTGGAGAATCCCTCATTTCTGGGCACCGTGCGCGATTTTACGGAACTGGGGTCCCGGTGCCGTGCGGCCGGCGCGCTGTTCATCG
>CAZOMH010000764.1:0-2469 GCA_964580415.1 uncultured Nitrospirales bacterium | reverse complement strand
CGCCTTCGCCAGGAAGCTTCGGCGGGACAAGCCCCCCTCGATGGGGGACTTGGGAAGGCGCGCGGTTTGTTTGTGGTGAAATGCATCCCCAGCCGACTTTTGTCCCTGCCGTCTTGGGGACATTGGCGCGTTCTTATATGGGCACATGTGAACATTCTCCAGTTTGGATGCCGCCGTGACAGAATCGGGCATGGGAGCACCCGGTTGAAGGCTTTCATTAAGACCGGCGGCGGGGTGTTGCCGTTTCGGAATGTGTTTTTGAATCGGACTGACGCATAAAATACTGCATCGCGGGCCCGCTTGCCATGGATGTGACGAGGGCCATAACCACCAGCGCGACAAAGATGCGGCGGTCAATGATTCCGTATTCGAGGGCCACCGATGCCAGAATAATGTCCATCGCGCCGCGCGCATTCAATCCAAACCCGACGGCAAGCGCTTCGCGGCGGTCCATTCCCCCCAGGAACGCGCCCAGTCCCCCGCCGCAGACTTTCCCCAATGTGGCGACGAGCACCACAAGCCCCACCAGAACCCAGTCAAAGTCGGCGGCAAAATTTGCGCCGAGTCCAATGGACACGAAATACAGGGGCGCAAAGAAACTGAGGGCAAATTGGGAGATTGTCCCGTGCGCCTGCTGTTGGGCCGCGCCTTTTAGTCCCTGCCCCAGCGCCATTCCGACGAGAAAGGGCCCGAAAACGGCATGGACACCAATGGCTTCGGCACAGGCCGCGGAGAGGAGAACCAGCACCGCGATTATCCCGACAAGTCCGCTTGGCCAGATAAGCGGCGCCCGCATTCGCCTCAAAAGAGAAGCGGCGAGCCAGCGTCCCGGTCCGAGCGCCAGCGGTATCAGGCATATGACGGCGCAGACCTGCAACACCGCGCCGGTCCATGTGGCCCCGGGACCCAGGGTGCCCACGATTAAGGCGAATACCGACCAGCTCAGAAGATCGTTTACGGTGGCCGCGGTCATCACCACCACCCCCACCCTGCGGTCCATCAGCCCAAGATCAATCAGTATGCGGCCAATGACGGGGAGCGCCGAAATCGAGAGGGCAGCGGCAATGCAGAGCGCGAGCGTCTGTGTGCGCGCGAGCGCCGGGGCACCCCACAGGCCCGGAAAGAGAAGCACCATTCCGTAACCGAGCGCGAAGGGCACGGCAATGCCGAGGCCGCTTGTCATTGCGATGCCCGCACCCAGGCGGCGCGCCTGCGACAATTGCACCTCGAGTCCGGCGACAAACATGAAGAACAGCATTCCGATGCGGATTATCCCCCCGCGCAGCACGGCGGTGTTGCCGGCCGCGGGAAAGAGTCCTGCATAGAGGCCGGGTGCAAGCGCGCCAAACAGGGTCGGGCCGAGGAGGATGCCGCCAAACAATTCACCCAGGACACGCGGCTGGTTGAATCGTTGCATGATCCGTCCGCAGCCCAGCGACATCAACAGCATGAGGCCAAGCTGGACGCAGAAGAGAATCATGTCTTGTCGGTTTACGGATTCCACGGCTAATTTCCTGCACGCAGGCCAAGTCCGGCGCGTGGGGGCTATTCCTTTACGTCCAACCCCGCTTCGCGGGCGCTGTCGGCAATGCCGCCCAGGACCCGTTTTTCCACGTCGGCCGCCCACGGCGCGGGCATTCCATAGACCACTTGGGCGACCCTGCCTTCATAGCCTCCTTCGCGCAAAATACGTTCGGAAGGGATGTATCCCACGACGCCGTTTGCGTATCCCATGACTATCGTGTCCGAACCGAGCATTTTCTTGGCGAAGAGGGCGTAGTCCACGACCGTCTCGCCGCCCAGGGCCAGCAGTGTCTGCTTTCCCAAACACCAAAGCTGGACTGGGTAGGGGCGTGTTTGCGGAAAGACCCGGCCCCCGCGCGCATCCGCAAGCAGACGCGCATAGCAGCGTTGTTCATAGCCAGTGGTGCTTTGGACCAGATCGGCAAGGCGATCCACCCCCGGCAACTCGGCCAAGGCCAGTTCTATCTCGCGGTAATGCGTGTCGATGGTCGGGTCCAGGGGCGTCATGGTCTCGTTCAAAACGCGATCCACCGCGGCCGCCAGTTCACGTCCGTACTGCCGGGCCCGTTCAACGGTGCGCCGGGGCATGGGATTCTGGTCGCCGCCGCATCCCGCAAAGAAGAGGGCGCGCGCGCCGGGGTGGGCGGCTTCGATTTCGGCCTGCGCGAAACCGGGATAGTCGCCGGACCACTGGTATCCGTCGAGCACCGTTCCGTGGCAGGCGTAGCCGAAAACGACGGCCAGCAACGAGCCGTCGGGGCGGTTCGCGCGAATCACGGGCACGGTGTGATCGCTGGGCCCCTTGATGGAGGGAGTATCGAGGATAATGGCTTCAATGTTTTCACGCCGGTTGACGGCAAAGCGGGTGGTGCCCGCGCCCGAGGCGAGTGTCACGGGTTCCAGGGCGGAAAAAGCCTGCCGGACTGCTTCGGTGATCCGCGCCTC
>CAZOMH010000763.1:0-2470 GCA_964580415.1 uncultured Nitrospirales bacterium | reverse complement strand
TCGCCGCGCGACTTGATGCAGTCGATGAAGTCGAGATGGTGCCCCTTGCTGCGGCCGAGGTGCTCCTCGTTCGGGCCCAGGACTTCCTTGAGCAGCGCGGGGGAACTCGCCTCAAGGTTGCCGCCGTGGACGTGGATGAACACCCATCCGTCATCACCGATGAACTTGACACCGCGCTCGCCGCCGCATTTGCCCTGCATGATGACGCCGTTGGCGTATTCAAACTCGAACTGGTAGTCCATGGCGGTATTGAAGAGGCCGTCGGACGGGAAATAGCCGGTGGCCTGCACGGAAACGGGCGTGGTATGGTCGGTGTTGTTGCCCAACTGGCCCAGGTCGATTACGTGCGCGCCGCGGTCGGTGATTTCGCCGCCGCTGTAGTCAAGGATGTAGCGGAAGAAGAAATGGCAGCGCTTTTCCGTGTAGGGCGCGTCGCGGGCGGGGCCGAGCCAGAAGTTGTAGTCAAAATGCGGCGGAACGGGCATTTCGGGCTGGTTGCCGATGGGGCCGTTGTTCAGGGGCAGGTTTATTTCTATCTTGCGCACCTTGCCGACGCGTCCATTGCGGACGAGTTCGGCGGCATAACGGGCGTTGTCGCGGCTGCGCTCGTGGCTGCCGGTCTGGAAAACGCGCTTGTAGCGGCGTACCGCATTGACGACGGCGCGGCCCTCGGGAATCGAGTTTGCCAGCGGCTTTTCGCAGTAAATGTCTTTGCCTGCCTTGGCGGCGGCGATGCTGATAATGGCGTGCCAGTGGTCCGGCGGGGCGATCATGACCGCGTCTATATCATCGCGGGCGAGCACTTCGCGGAAATCGTAGTACTCCTTGATGCCCTCGAACTTGCCGTCGGGGCTCTTCTTGGCGTAGTAATCTTCGATATCCTTGCGGCCCGCGGCAGCATGTTCCCGGTCCACGTCGCAGACGGCGACGTACTGCACTTCGGGGATGTTGAACAGCGCGCGGGTGTCGGCGCGGCCCTGACCTCCGGTGCCGATGGACGCCATGACGATGCGGTTGCTGGGGGCAACATTACCGTCGAGCCCGAGCGCCCGGGCGGGGATGATGTACGGAAACGCCACTGGCGCCGCCGCGACCATGGCCGCCCTTTTCAGAAATGACCTGCGTGAAATACCGTTCTTGGACATGGATAGACCTCCTTGATGGGTCCCGATATTCTGGGGAATGGCCGGGGGAAAAGCAAATCGCCATTTTAGACAAGCGTTAGACCAGACGGTTACGCGAATGGTTACGCATATATGCACCAAACCAGCCCGGTCCCGCACGTGCGGCATGCCATTAGAATGACCGGAGACACGAATATTTGCCTATCGGCAGACATACCCCCAGCCCTATACTTGAACAATACTTCTTTTGGGGATTTGCCGGGCGTCTTACCGCAATCCAAAGGGGCTATTCCGCAGCCGGTGCGTCCTCTGCGTGCCAACGCCCCATTGATGTCCGCTGCATGTACGTGAATTTACACGTAGAAGATCGAACCCAAAACGGTATTTATGAACCCAAAGACCGTGGACAGAATCCCACCCACCAAGGAAAACACAAGACTTAACAGAGTAAACATATCTCCTCCTTGAAATTCCAGCTGTTCTGTTGCCACTATGACCACAGCAGCGTATATTACCGATTCTTACCCGCCAACGCAAGAGACGGAATAGTCCCAAAATCCGCACGCAAGAATTGTCTGTTACCGGTTGGCGCATGCGGATGCGTTTCGCGGCTGCGGCGTCCCCGCCGCAGTCTGCATAACTCCCTGATAATCTGCGGCGGGGACGCCGCAGCCACAAAGCGCATGCCTATTGGGTTTCCTTGCGACCAGCCGAAAATCAAGTGCGGATTGGGGTGGTCCCGCCGACGAAGCAGGGAAATCCAAACGGCGGCTCTGGAAGCCCGCGGATCATTGCGCCAACAAACTGATGCGCCGTTACGGGCCGGTACGGCGGTTGTGCGGATTGGTATTCTCCGTGCATAATAGATGCGATGAGGGTTTGTGTGAAGCGGGTTTTCAAGGCGGTTCCGTTTTGGAGGCAGGTTATGAGCGACAATAACAGTAGTGCGCAATCCCTTGCCCTGTTTGGCGGCACACCGGTGCGCAGCGCCGAACGGCGCTGGCCAACATGGCCGATGTATGACGATACGGAACGGGCGGCGCTGATTGGCGTGCTGGAGAGCGGCCAGTGGTTTTACGGGGAGCGGGTGGCCCAGTTTGAACGGGAATACGCCGAATTTCAGGGAGCGGTCCACTGTGTGACCTGCAACAGCGGCACGGCGGCGGCCGAGGTGGTCCTGCAGGCGCTGGGCATCGGACCGGGGGACGAGGTGATTGTGCCGCCGTACACGTTTGTGGCAACGGCGTCGTCGGTGCTTCGCGTGGGGGCCACACCGGTTTTTGCGGACGTGGACGACACGTGGTGCATCGACCCGGAGAAGGTGGCGGAGGCGATCACGCCGCGGA
>CAZOMH010000762.1:1535-2471 GCA_964580415.1 uncultured Nitrospirales bacterium | reverse complement strand
CTTAGCGCCCGGTCATGGGACCGGACGAACCGACATGGGTATTATACGCCGGTTTTACTGTCGGGGCAATCGCGACATTGCGGGATATCTCCCACTGGGAGCGCCGGCGTCTCGCCGGCCGTGTTCTCGGTCAAAGAGAGCCGGCAGGGATGCCGGCGCTCCCAGTGAGGACGGTGCGCTCCGTTCCGCTTCGCGGAACTTCGGGCACCCTACTTTACGGCCCAGTACTTATCGTAGAGGGCTTTGACCTGACCCTGGCAAGACTTGAGACGGTTGACCGCGTCGGGCTTGCCGGCGGTGTGGTCGATCATGAGCCGGCCTTCTTCGACGCAGAGTTCATCGTGCTGCGGAAGGATTTCGCGCAGGAGGAAGAGGGTATATTTCGCAAGTCGGAAATCCCCTTCCACCCGGGGGCGTTCGCCACGCATGATTTCGACGGCCGTGCAGTTGCCTTTCTTGATGGCACCCTGGATATCTGCCAGTTCGGCCGTGGGGGCGAAGCAAACGGTGAAATTGCGGCCAAAGGTTTCGTTGCTCTCGCACCCGTGGGAGTCGGAGATACCGCAGGCGGGAAGTTTCAGTCCGCCCGCGCGGGCTTCGGCATAGCGCGATGCCTGAAGCACGTCGGCGTCGTACCCGTTGGCTTCGGCCGAAGAGTTGCCGCTGACCACTTCGAGCATGTCGAAGAATCTGCTGTCCAACAACGCGCCCAAGAGCGGTTCGGCAATGTTGTGCGCGCCGCCGGTGACCCAGTAGGGATGGCAAAGCATGGCGAGTCCGCCGCGCTCATGAATCTTGTCGGTCACCCACCGGCAGGAAGCGTACTGAAATTTGCTGACCCCTTCCGGCACATTTTCCAACTTGTCCTTTAATTCGCCCACTTCGGCGCGTGCCTGCGCCTCGTCATGCAGGCGCTTCCAGAGCGCCGGCACATGG
>CAZOMH010000762.1:0-1525 GCA_964580415.1 uncultured Nitrospirales bacterium | reverse complement strand
GAAGCGCTGCGCCTCGGCGGCATCGAGGTAGAGATCGCATATGGCCGCATTGTGGCCGAAAGCGATGATATGCACGGGATTGTCGGGCGAATGCACTTCCTCTCCGGGATAGATGCGCAGGTCAATCGGGACATTCTGGAAGGCGTCCTTTAGCGCGGCCGAGGGGGCATACTTTCGATGATCGGAAAGCGCCATCCAGTCCAACCCGACACGGCGGCAGGCACCGGCCACATAGGCGGCCGACTCGGTCCCGTCCGAGTTGTTGCTGTGCATGTGGAAGTCCCCCTTGAAGGGACGCAGCGGCAGCAGATCGTCCCTGACGGTATAGATGCGGAACTCGCCCATGACGCGGCGCTTGTCGCCGTTTATCTCTTCAAGGACAAGCAAGTGTTCCTGCTCCCCGGCGAGAAAGAAGTTCAGCGTCAGGCGGTTGTCCACGGGCGTCACCGGTTTGGGTTTGATGCGGAAGGGCGACTTGTCCGAATACACCTGGTCCAGGGCCGTGTAGGCCAGTTCATACTTGCAGTCTTCCCTGAACCGCACATGGTCAAAGAGCGGCTGGATGACAATCGTTGTTTCCGTGTCGGAGGGCGCCACACGCGGCGTCACATCGAAGTATCGGTTTACGGGGCGCACACGCCCACCGTCGGGCAGGGTGGGCAGCGTGGAAAAGTCGGCATATGCTGCGGCCCCTGCGGCAAGAAACAGGGTCAGGACTACGAGCGTTTTGGAATATCGACTCGGGCACATGGCGCAACCTCCTTCATTGGGTGGAACTTCACCATGCCACAGGGACGGGACACCGTTCAAGCGAGTTCGCGGTAGGCGGCGGCAGTCAGTTCGGCCGTTTTTCCCCACGAAAAGAGCGCGGCCTGACGCCGCCCCGATTCGGACAGCGAGGCGCAGAGGCGGTCATCTCCGGCAAGGGCGGTCATAGCCCCGGCGATCCCGCTCACACTGGCGGGGTCCACCATCAATGCGGCGTGCCCCACGACTTCGGGCATGCTGGAGAGATTGGAAGTCAGCACCGGAGTGCCGCATGCCATGGCTTCCAGCGGCGGCAGGCCAAAACCTTCCATAAGGCTTGGCCATGCAAAGGCCTTGGCCGCACTCAACAGCGCGGGAAGGTCTTCCTCCCGCACATAGCCCGGAAGGTGAAGGGCATCGCTGTTACGGGCGTTTTGCATGGCGTCAAGAATCGGTCGGGCCTTCCATCCCCGGCGTCCCGCAATGACAAGATGGGGGAACCCGGCGTCATACGCCTTGTCCCATGCCTGAACAAGACGGACCAGATTCTTGCGCGGCTCGAGGGTGCCGACGTAGAGGAAAAAGTGTTCCGGCAACTTGTACTTGTCACGTGCGGTCCGGCACTCTTCCTCGGAGCGGGGACTGAACTCGGGGCCCACGCCGAGCGGTGTTACGCGAATACGGTCCGGAGATACGCCCAGAAGTTTGTGAATATCCCCGGCCGTCGCCTGCGAATCCGCCAGCAACAGGTCCGCCTTTCGCGCTGTCGGACCAACAA
>CAZOMH010000761.1:0-2474 GCA_964580415.1 uncultured Nitrospirales bacterium | reverse complement strand
AAGCCGGGGCCTTTCAGCCCTCCGGATTGATAGTCTCTCCTCAAACCGATTTCTGCCCCCCGCGTCCTGGAGGGGGACTTGGGACGCCGTCGGGCGGGTATTGGCGAGTTATCCCCGCGCCGGCCCCTTCTCGCTGTCTTCGATGAGGGAGAGGAAGGGGTAGGCCTCGTTGTAGTGCTTGTGCAGAAACAGCGGATGGCGTTCGCGGTAGAGCGTGTGCGCCACGCGGTCGGCCACGGGCAGCACGGTCTGTTCATGGCGGCAGAGCACGGGCGAGACCGTGTTGATGCCGCCGGTGGTCTGCCAGTTCAGGCAGCCGCAGGTGTTGTTGCAGCGCTGCTGGATCGCGCAGCCGTCGCACTCGGGCTTGTCGGCGCTCGATTCCCGGCCGAGCCGCGCCCGGGCCGCCTCGTCCACGCCCGTGTCCACATGGCCCACCCGCCAGCCGCTGTCCGGTCCGGCATGGGTAAACTGCACACAGGGATAGAGCGTGCCGTCGGGCCCCACGGAGACCTGACGCTGGGCCAGTTCGCACCGTTCCTTCTGGTAGCAGTCACGGTTGACGTGCGACGATATCTTCACCTCGAAGGGGCTGAAGTAGAACTTGCGTCCGGCGCGGGTCCACCGCACATAACGGTCGCCCAGTTTCTCATATTGCTTCCGAAGCACTTCAAAGTCGTCCTCGGTCCAGTCGGCCGCATAGTTGAGCGACACGATCAGATAACGCACGCCGATGTCTTCAATGAGGAAAGAGGCCGAGGCGTCCAGATATTGCGCCGTGTCCGGATTAACCACCATGAACACGCTCGAATAGGGCCGCGCCTCCAGCAGCATGTTCAGCTTCGGAAGCAGCAGGTCCCAGGTCGGCGCGCCCGACGCCGCGCGCCGGTGCGCGTCGTGCGCCTCGCGCACGCCGTCAAAACTCATTGCCACGAGCATCTGGCTGCGCACGGCAAAGTCCAGGAATTCCCCGTCCAGCAGCGTGCCGTTCGTCGTGATCTTGTGGTGAAACAGCCGGCCCGACGGATGCCTGGCCGCATAGTCCGTCAGCGCGGCGATCAGGTCCCGGTGCAGCAGCGGTTCGCCGCCGAAAAAGATGATGCCGCACGAGCCCTCGCTCATCCGCGCGCCCAAATCAATCGCGGCCCGCCCCACCGCCTCCGGCATCACCGGACTGTCGCACGGCGGCGCATAACAATAGGAGCACCGCATGTTGCAGCGCTGGGAAAGGTGCAAGGTGAAATGCATGGTCGTTTCCTATACTGACGGCGGTTTCTGGTTCGCGCAAAGCAGTCCGGCTTCTCCGACGCCGGACTGGTCCGGGGCTGGAAGGCCCGGACCCCACGGCAATCGCATTAAACCCGGTCCCTGCGCGGGTGCACGACACCCCCGCAGGCGATTGCCGGGGAATTCCTTAGCTCCCCCTTTGAAGGGGGCAGTCCCGCCGCAGGCGGGGCGGGGGATGTGGACTCTGCGCGCAGGACCGGGGTGTTGCGTCAAAGGTTTCATATCGCGCCCTGACCCTTGAGCCATTCGATAAAATCGCGCACCTGCGCGCGGAGCAATGCGGACGATTTCTCGTAGGCTTTTCTTAGAGCCTCATCGTGTGCCTTCCTACTCTCATCGTTTCTCTTCTGCATTTTTTCTCTTCCCTCCGGAGAATTCAACCAAGCGGAGCCGACATTTCGAGGCAGTCTTCTCTGCGGTTCCGAAGGTGACACCTTGACGACTTCCTCCGACTTCTGAGACTTCTCAGGAACGGCTGGGATGGATGTCGATTCTGGCTCCTCGGGAGCGGGGGCTGGATCGTACAGAATCCCGTAATAAACGTCAGGTGCACGGTCATTTCCCAGAATCTCTTCCCGCACCCACTGGGACGCTTTCAAGAAATTCCGGGGGGTAACACTCCCGCCGAGCCAAGTCGTGTCGCCACTGAGCAGCAGGTTCTCGTCTTTGTATGACACATATTCGATTGCGATTCGCTTCGTCGGCTCCCAGAAATCGAATTTCAGCGGTTGCCAACCTTTATCAAGGCGTTCATCGCGTACCTTTTGGACAAACACGCACGGCAAAGTTATGTCTTGTACCGGCGTCGGAATCCCCGCTCTTGCAAGTTCTTCCATGATAATTGTCCGTGCTGCATCCTCCGCAAGGAATCTGGGCGGATTCAGAACGATGCAGCCGTCAGAGCCGTATCCTTCACCATGCACAAAGATCGGCGCTATTTTGAGAGATGATTTCTGTGAGTCTGCATCCTGCGCATGGGCCGCAGCCAACATGATCGACAGCGCGGCCGTCACCTGTGCCGATTTCTTCCACGCCGGCGGCACATGCCGCCGCAACAGTTCGGGGTCCCGCGCCACTTCGGGCCGCGTGGGATAGCCGGGTCGGCGCTGGCGCCGTACCTTCCGGACTTGCTGTATGCGCATCGTCCTTCCTCCTTCGTTCACCGCGCGACAGTCTTATTATGGAGT
>CAZOMH010000760.1:0-2481 GCA_964580415.1 uncultured Nitrospirales bacterium | reverse complement strand
GAAGTGCTGCGCGAGGGCGCGGACGCTGTGCTGTTGACCGCGGGTCCGAGTGCGAGGGAGGCGCTTCAGGCGGCGGAACAGTTGCAGGCGGAGGGAATTTCGGTGGCGGTGGCCGATGCGCGCTGGGTAAAGCCGCTGGACGGGAAACTGCTCGACCTTCTGCGCGACCGGCCCATTATTACCGTTGAAGAGAACACGCTGGACGGCGGGTTTGGCAGCGCCGTGCTGGAGTATTTCGAAAAGGCGGGCCGGATGGAAGGGCTGCGGTTGCGGCGTATCGGCATTCCGGATGTGTTCAGCGAGCAGGCCACCCGTGAAGAGCAGCTTGAGGCCCACGGTTTGGATGCAAAGGGGCTTTGCGCGGCGGTGCGGGAATTCCTTGGAAAATAACCGCTGAACGCGCGGGTCTCTTCAAGGGGCGGCGGTTTCCAGATAGCGCGCCAGGGAGCAATTTCGGCAGGAGGGGTTTGCTTCACACCAGTCATGGTGCATTTGGATCAATCCCTGCTGTATTTGGAAACCGATGCGGTGCGGGGGCGTTGTCAGCACCCATGTTTTCATTCTCTTGGTAATCGCATTCTCGGGTTCGGCTGGCAGGTTCTCGAAAAACTGGAGGACTGTCTCCTCCAGCGCGCGGTTGCGGCTGTGCCGCGCAAGCGCCAGCCCCGCGGGGATGAAGACGTTTCCCACGATGGCAAGGATGCGGGCCGCACCGAAAACCGCGACGGGCGCGTTTTGGGTCTTTCCGGTCCAGGTGTAGTGGTTTGCCCAGAAGCCCATGGGCCGGGGAAACAGCGTTTCAAACCGGGCGAGCCGTTCTTTGGCAGAAAAGGACTGGGTCCAGATTTGTCCGACCGCGTCTGCCATGCCGTCGGGCGCGGTTCGGGCAATAATGCGCGCGGCCCCGGACAGCCGCCGTTCCGGACCGTTTGCGGGGCGGACTCCCACGCGGGGCCATTCGACGGTCAGCGCGCGCAATCCGGGAAGGTGGGTTTGGCGCAGTTCCGACAGGCGCCGGTGGTGTTCCAGCGAGGCCGGGGAGGCGGTCGCCGAAAGGGATGACGGCAGCAGTCCCGTCATGGTCAGATAGGCCGTCTCCAGCGCGAGCGCATCCAGCCGGGCCAGTTGCCGCGCCCGGTCGTAGGGAAGTTGCCGAGCAAGGAGGTGAAATTCCTTCTTGAAGCGGCTGTACCCGCATGCGGTCAAGAGTGCTTCGTACAGTGCCTGGTCAAGTCCCGCGGTGTCGGCGCGGTCCTGGATTGCACGTGTCTTGGCCAGCATGCGCCATTCCCCGGCCAGACGCAGAAAGGCCAGCATGCGGTCGGGGGTTGCGGCTCCGACGGTTCCGGCACAGCGTCCGCAAGTAACGCCTGCGGGCGGATCAAGCGGTGTTTCGGGGGACAGGGATTCAAGGTTCTCCCCCGACAGAAGGGTATCCAGCACGAGGGTGGCCACGTTTCGGCCCGACTGTGTGAGCACAGGCACGGTAGTACGGTCTGTGTTGTATACAACATGGAGAATCACGCTGTTGTAGCGGGGGTCCTCATGATGGCCGTGGGACCGCCAGCCTCCGGGCGCAAGGTGAATCTCGACGTCGCCCGTGTGAAGCGCGCCGTTGAAGAGCAATTGCGCCGTGCGAAAATCGGGGCCCTCCTGACGGTTGAGCCATCCGGGCGAGACCACGCGGAGGCGGTGCCCCTCCTGTGTGCGCAGTTCCTCCGCGGGCCAGGGCTGCGCGCGCCATGCGTCCTGAAGGAGCTGTTCAGTAATGAGACCGGCCTGTTCGCGGACCCGAGCTTCAGACCCGCGGACAGTAGCGTACGCATCGGAAAATGCACGGTTCATAGCGAAACCCAGCCTTAAGAAACCCTGTGATACAATCCCATAAAGGGGGCATACCGCGCAAGCCGGTTTGCGCGGGCGAGGCCTGCGGGGGGTAAAATGCGGTTGTTGGAAGACGAGCACGGGAACAAAGGACGGTAAGTTATGGAATACAAATGGCTTGGGACTACCGGGGTGCAGGTGTCGGAAATATGTCTTGGGACGATGACGTTTGGCAATGAGGCGGACGAGGAAACGTCGCGGGCATTGATGGCGGAGGCGTTTGACCGGGGAATAAACTTCTTTGATTCGGCGCACAATTATAACAAAGGCTTGACCGAAGAGATCGTGGGGCGGTGGATTGGGCCCCATCGGGACGAGATTATTCTGACTTCCAAGGTGTTCTTTCCCTCGGGAGGCGGCCGTAATGATCAGGGTATTTCGCGGCGCAATCTGCTTGCTGCGGTGGAGAAATCGTTGCGCCGTCTGCAGACCGACCGCATAGATGTGCTTTATCTGCACCACTGGGACGAGCACGTCTGTATTGAAGAGTCGATGCGCGCCCTGAACACATTGATTGAGCAGGGGAAGGTTATCTATGCGGGACTCTCCAATTTTGCCGCCTGGCAGGTGATGAAGGCTCAGGGGATCGCGCTCAAA
>CAZOMH010000759.1:0-2483 GCA_964580415.1 uncultured Nitrospirales bacterium | reverse complement strand
CCGAAATCAATCCCGACAAACTGGCGCCGATGCTTGAGGTGATGGCCGAGATGAATCCCGAGGGCATGCGCGAAACCCTCAGGCAGCACGCCCTGAGTACAAGCGCAACAACCCGCGCCGCCTGCCTGGCCCTTCTGACCAAGCTCAAAGACAAATCCTCGCTTGAACTGATGAAGCGCGGCATGGCGGACGAGGACCCCGATGTGCGCATCGCCGCCGCCCACGGCATCCAGGCCTTCAGTGCCCGCGAGGCCACCCCGGTCCTGCTCAAGGCGCTGACCACCAGCGACATGCGCGTGCAAAACGCCTCGCGCGACGCGCTCACCGCCCTCTGGACCGAACCGGGCCAACCCGCGCCCAACTTCCTGCAAAACTCCGGCTGGGTCGATTTCTGGAAGACCAAGTCGGCCGGTGTGCCCGATGCCTGGAATCCCGACACCATCGAGCCGCTCGTGCCCCCGGGAACCGTCACCCTGTACGACTGACAAAGCGTTCCGAGTGTAAGACACAGAAGCAGCCCCGTTGAGAACGACCGCAGGGGGACTGGCTCCTGTTCCCGTCCACGACCTTCCCCTCTTCAGCACCCACCCACGATCTTGGCCCCGAAGGGGTCACACAACAGTAGCCACGGGTGGAGCGAAGCGGAACCCGTGGTAGAAACAACCGTCCACACCCGTCCCCGAAGGGGGCGAACACCCCGCGCATCCGGCCTGGACCCCTGCCCGTCCAGTGCCTCCCCCCGCACCGCAAGGGGACCGGCTCCTGTTCGCGTCCACAATCCGCCCGTTTTGGCACCCACCCGCATAAGGAACAGGTGCCTGTACCCGTGCCCTGGTCTGGAAACGGCAGTTGAGGCCGTGGTGCCTCCATGCAAGTGGTGGACAGAGTGAACTTTGTGGACACAGTGGACATGGGAAGGAAATCACCCTTTGGGTTACGTCCACTCTGTCTACAAGGTCCACTGCGTCCACACTTTGCACACCAATACGAGACCGAACCGCCGTTTTCAGGATCAGGAAAACTCCCTTTGCCCCAACAGAAAGCGCGCGTAACCTTCCGGTTCCGCGCGCTTTGGAATCTCGTCATTCTGTGCGGCGCTCAGCCGTTGCGTTCCTCAATCTCCTCGATGATCCGGGTGATTTCTGCGGGTGTCTTGGCCGCGAGCAGCGCCTTCCGGTTCACTTCCTCGCGCATCACCCGCGCTATGGCGGCCATCGCGCGGATATGCTCCTGGAAGCTCTTGCGCGGGATCAGCAGCAGCACAATAATGTTCGCCGGCTCGCCGTCGATGGAGTCGAAGTTGACGCCGGCCGGGGCGATGCCCAGCGCGCCGATGATGGAATCCACCCGGTCGGTGGACCCATGCGGCAACGCAACGCCGTGTTCCATGCCCGTGCCGATAATCTTCTCGCGCTCGGCAATCGTTTCAATCGCGTGGGCGCGCAGGGACATGGGCAGATCGCCCGCCTCTATGATCAGGTCCACCAGTTCCTCAATGGCATGCGCCTTGGTCTGGGACCGCACGTTCATCTTTACGACGCGCTCGTGCAGGAGATCACTCAGCAACATCGGCCACCTCCTCTTTGGAGCGGGATTTCTTCTTCTTCACCCGCTTGAGCCGGAACCGCTCCTCCCGTTCGCGTTCCTCAAGAACGCTCTTGATAAAGGCGATTTCCTCGCGCAGACGCGGAATGAGATACTCCTCAATCGCGTTGATGCGCCGGCCCAGCTTGCGGATTTCCTCGCCCAGCGTGGTCACCTGCAGCTCAAGCGGCGAGCATTCGAGCATCTGCTCCACCATCGCCTCGGCGGCCGCGGCCGCGTCAAACACGTGGGTGCTGTAGTCGACCCGGCTGATGCCCCGGTCCTGCGGCGCGCGGATGACGCCGCCGTGCTGCACCGTGCCCAAACGCAGGCCCCACAGCTTTTCGATCTGGACGGATACGGCCAGTGACCGCTCGCCGGCCGCGGTGACGGATTCCACCTCGGCGGTGCCCCGCACGGCCCGGGCCATGGCCAAGGCGGCGTTGGCCGTGCGCCCGCGCTGCTGCAGTTCGAGCTGCTTGTCGCGCAGGAGCTTGGCGCGCCGGATGAGGTCCTTGAGCAGCGCCTCGCGCTTGCCGCGGAGGATGGTGAGCCCGTCGGAAGCCAGCTTGACCTGGCTTCGCCGACTCAGCAGATTCATCCGCGTCGGTGTGATATTTTCAGCGCACATAACCCGGCTTTCCAGGATGGTTCATGCAGTTTATGAAACGGGGGCCGCCGCGGCGGTCTCTTCCGCGGCCTGGTAATACTGGTCGACATACTTGGTGTCGATGCGGGTCAGTTCGGCGCGCGGCAGCAGCGAGAGCAGTTTCCAGCTCGCGTCCAGCGACTCGTCGATGGTCCGCCGCGTCCAGCCCTGCCCGATCAGTTCGCGTTCGAACTGAATGGCGAACTTGAGGAACTTCTTGTCCATGTCGCTCAGGGCGTCCTCGCCGATG
>CAZOMH010000758.1:0-2484 GCA_964580415.1 uncultured Nitrospirales bacterium | reverse complement strand
AGGCAAGATTGCCTTCCAGGGTCCATGCCTGGTCCGTGATCTGGTTCTTTGTCAGCGCCCCCAGGAAACCGAACGGTCCGGAGAGGCCGTAGCCGAAGCGTCCCGAGAACGGGGTCAGGGTGACATTTGCCGTTGTGGAGCCCGTCTGGTCGCAGTCGCAGACCGGGCACCCGCCCGAAATCAGGGCCACCAAGATTGCAAGCAGCGTCACACCCGTCGGGAACAGAGAATTCTTGTCCATGGTTTCACCTCGGTCACAATACCGCCAAAAGTGCGGTTTGTTGCAGCCGCATCCGCCCGTCCGGCCTCGCCGGGCAAAACCCCTTGTTGAAGCAGCCGGAAGCTACCGGATACGATTCCGCAGCAAGAACATTCGCCGGAGTCCCCATAGTCCCGGAAGGAAAGGGAAATCACATGCTTCTCAAAGAACACACCGCACTGATGGTTCTCTTTCTGGCGGCCGCGGCCGGCGCCGCATCCGCGCAGGAACCGGCGCTGCCAAAGACCATCAAGCGGGTCGATATCGTGCATATGTCACACACGGATATCGGTTTCACCGACCATCCCGCGGTCACCCGGGAGCAGCAGACGCGCTATCTGGACATTGCCATCGACGGGGTCCTGCAAACGGAGAGCGCCCCCCCGGACGCCTGCTTCGCCTGGACCGCCGAATCGGCGGTAACCGTGGACGACTGGTGGCAGAAGAACACTCCCGAACGGCGGCAGGACCTGCTTCGGGCCATCAGGACCGGACGGCTCGAAGTTACGGCACTGGCCATGAACCAGACCCCCACGCTCAATGCCGACCAGTGGCACACCTCCCTGCACTGGCTGCCGGAAGAAGTCTGGAATGCCGCCCAGCCAAGAACCGGCATTCAGAACGATGTGAACGGTTTCCCCCGGGCCGGGGCGTCGGCATTGCTGAAGAGGAATGTGAACAACCTCTGGATGGGCATCAACCCCACCAACGGCCAGGCACCGTTTGAAGTGCCCATGTGCTTCTACTGGCGAATGCCCGACGACCGCCGCATTTTCGTCTGGCTGGGCGATTCCTATCCGAACGGCTTCTATTATTTCTTTGCCGATTCATGGCGGCGCGGTCCGGTGCCGGAATCGACCGACACGCGCTACCGCCCCCCCCGGCGCGGCGAGTTCTATCCCACCGATGAACCGGCCCTGCGCGGGGCCCAGGCGCGGTTGTGCGAACGGTTGGGCGCCCTGGAGGCCCGGGGTTACAAATACCCGGTGCTCCCGCTTTCGGTAACCAACGAATGGCGCATGGACAACGACCCGCCCTTCCCGGGCATGGCCGATTTCGTAGCGGCCTGGAACCGGCTTAAGCTCCAGCCCGAACTGCGCATGACCACGGTGTCGCAGGCCATTGACGACGTGAAGCCGGCAACCGACGCCGGCATGCCGGAATACGCGGGCGAGTTCACCGACTGGTGGGCCAACGGCTGCGCTTCCGGCCCCAGGGAGGTGGCGGCTTCGCGCCGGGCCAAGCGCAATCTGACCGCCGCGCTCAGCCCTGTCTGGGGTCCGACGCCGGACGCAAACACGCGCGCCGCCGCCGACACCCTGCTGCGCGAACTGTGCCTGTTCGACGAGCACACCTGGGGTTCGGCGGACAGTATCGGGCTGCCGAGTGACATTGACACGCTCGGGCAGTACAACGAAAAGGCGCGCACAGCCTACCATCCCCTCGCGATGTCCAAGGTGCTGCTGGCGCAGCGCGCGCGCACGGCCGTCTATCCCCTGGAACAGGGCTACCACGTGGCCAACACGGCGCCCGACGCATGGAGCGGATGGGTCACGATGAAAGCCACGGCGCTGCGCGAAAAAGTCGATGCATTGGAGAACCCCCTGACCGGAAGCTCGACCCCGGTGGAGCTGCTTCCCGGCTATGCCCAGTTCACCGGACCCGCGAACGCGGGCGAGATGACGTCCGAGGCCGACAACGGCACGGTCGCCGACAACGCACCGGGACAACTCCTCCGCTTCTGGATGGACAAGGTGGGGCCGAGAACAACGGTCCGTCTTGTCCCAAGCGAAAAGGCCGCCGCGCTGGCGGCGTCCGCACCCGCGCCGACTGTTGCGGTAGATGACAACGGATGGCCGACCTCCGTCCAGTGGCCGGACATGAACAAGCCGCTGTTTACCGAAAGCCCCGGCGGCTTCGTGTGCGTCGAACTGGTTGAGCCTTCCGGACGGTGGAAGTACAACGAGATCCTGCAAAGCGGCGACGCGGCGCGCAGAAAGAATGCGATCAAAGAAACGGCCGCCGAAGCGGCCGGAAAGACCACCGTCGTCTCCAACGGCCATACGACCGTGTACACCCAGTCCATGAAACATCCCCGGCTCAAATGGATGACCCGCACGCTCGAGGTGCATCACCGCGACACGCGCGCCGTGTTGACCGTCCGGCTCTACCGCATCTCGTCGGAGTTGCCCGAATGGTTCTACATCGGCTGCACCATGCCCACC
>CAZOMH010000757.1:0-2487 GCA_964580415.1 uncultured Nitrospirales bacterium | reverse complement strand
TCCTGCAGCCACTGCGCCCAGGACGTGCTGCACAGGCTCAACTGTTCCAGCGGCGGATGCAGTTCGGTGCCGATGACCACGCCGGGCTTCACGTTGTCCAGCGCATGCCGCATGGTGGGCGAGGTCTCGCCGAGCGTGTCGAGATACACGCCGTCGGCGTCGATGGCCTGAACGATTTCTGCAAGCGCGACCTCGTCGCGCTTGCCCTCGCGGCGCGTGCCTGTGTCCCAGGGATTGTAGGCGACAAACGCCTTTACGCCGTTCTCGTGCAGTTTCCCGACCACACCGAGCAGCCCTTCCAGCCCGCCCGGCATGTCGCGGTAGAAGTCGAACTGGTTGCGCGGGTCGGTGCCGATGCGCGGATAGGCCTGCCACAGCACCACCGTGTCATATCCGCCGAAAGCGGCTTTGCCGTCGGCGAGGAACCTGTCTATCGTGTAACCCTTGTCCGGGTCGTAAAACGAGCGGTCCCACATGAATGTGAAGTGTCCGGTAAACGCCGAGGCGGCCCAGTTCAAATCTGCGCGGTCGTAAAGGCAGCGCTGGACCCCGGGCCTTACCACGGCCCGCAGATAGCGGCTAAGCGCCATCATCCGGTCCAGCCCGTCCAAGCCGATAGTAATGGAGCGCACATCCACCCTGCCCGGCGTTTTGTCGTGGGTGCCGTCCATGCCGAATATGGGCCGCACCAGCACGCCGGCGGGTGCATCCTTCGGCACCTCGCACTCGGCATCCACGTCGTGCCACTGTCCGTCTTTTGGGATTTCCAGCGTGTCCGCCGCAACGCTCCACCCCTCCCATGCGCCCGTACCCGGGGCACAGTAGTCAAAGGCTGTGCAGAGCACGTTGTTTCCCTCGTGCCAGCGTGCGGACACGGTGACCCAAATCCGGTCGCCTGCCGCCAGTTTCAACAACGCCGCCACCGGCAGGGCCGTGCGAATCCAAGCGCGTTCCCCGTCGAAATACACGGCCACATAGCGCTCCACATCACCTGTGCGCACGCGGTCGCGGTACGTCTTGAGTCCCGCCAGCCACACTTCGCGGTCTTCACCCGCCGCCGGTGCCGCAATGTAGTGCTCGTTCATGCGCCCCCCCGGATCGACCGCCTGCCAATGGCAACCCTCCTGCGCCTGAAACAGCTGCGGATTAAACAGATACCGCTCCGGAAATTCGTCGTTCATTGCTCCCAGTCTCCATTACCGGCACAACAGCAGGCATGAATGCCATGGATGGTGTCCTGTTGGAACGCGCCCGGCCGACTCAATCCGGCGGCGCACAGTGTGTCCACTATAGACACAACCGGTGGATGGAGTCGAATGCAGCCGGAGCCGTCCCATCGGGGACCCCGTTCTGACCGGAAAGACAAGGAAAAGAACCGGGGGATGACGCCGAACCGAAAGGGCGGAAAAAATAAGGGACGCCGTCGCTCGGTTGAGAGGGGGAGGGGGGGTAGGCGAGTGAGCGACGGCGTCAGGGTACAAAAGAACTGTTTGCTGGCCCGGAAAACTCCGGACGGGCAGCCGAAACTAGGCCGCGGAGCCGGTACCGAAAAGACCGTTAAAGAAACCCACGATCTCGGACCAGATGTTCTTGAAGAAACTCATAATGTCGCTGAAAAAGCTTTCCATTTTTTTAATCTCCTTTGTTTGACTGAAACCCTTGCTTTCTCTTGCCGCGGCACCCTCGGCCGCTTCATCCAACAATACCGGCCACCTTTCGGGATGTTACAGTCCCCCCCGACCGCCGCCTTCCAAGACATGAGGGACATAATTCGCCTGGGGATGCCTATCACCACAAACAAACCGCGCGCCTTCCCAAGTCGCCCATCGAGGGGGACTTGTCCCGCCAAAGCTTCGTGGCGAAGGTGGATGGCCCGAAGGGCCGGGGGGCGTTGACCAGCACGCCATAGCCCACCGATCCTTCTGTCCTTCCCGCCTTCCAACACCCTCCTTGACGGACTACCGGGGATGGGCTATCTTCATTCCCTCCCCTCCAGAATAAAGTGAATCCCCCCCGACCCCGCCGGGACACTGGCAAATCCGACTGTCCGTATATGCATGTATGGTTCGGAAAAACAGACTCCCATGTTTGAGCAGTCCTTTAAGATATCGGCGACGTACTGTGGAAAGAGGCGGCATGCACCAGCGAACTGGACTAACTGGCGCGGCCGGTGGCCGCAACCAAAGAATCCAGAAGTCAGAATCCAGAATAGAATCGGCGGCACAGCAAGTGGACCGGTCTTATTCATCGTTTGGGGCGCTGAAAGCGCTGCATTTAGGGGCCAGGCATTTCCAAATATACCCCTTATCGCCACGGAGACAGAACGAATACGCTGCTTCCTGCGAAAGGCGCGTCCGTCAACATGAACAACCAATCATTAATGTGGGACTTGTCATTGCCCGTTTTTACCCCAACGAGGTTATGGACTGGACGCACGTACCCGTGGGATGCGCCTCCCGGAAGGCATACTACCCATGCCCGTCATAA
>CAZOMH010000756.1:0-2488 GCA_964580415.1 uncultured Nitrospirales bacterium | reverse complement strand
ACCAACAAAGAGCCGGTAATAGGCATTCTTTAACGCGGGAAACCACTCGGGATGACGAAGGAAACAGAGGTCATGAACCGTCTGGACCACCGGACGGGGAGGAAAAAGGCAACCGGTGGATGCGGGATAATGAAGCAGGTCCACGTTCTCGCGGCATGAGATGTTGCTCACTGATTGATGATCAAAAATCAGCCGCGAGACAATACCGGCAGGTTGTTCAATGATTTTGGTTCCGTTTTCCACCGGCGGATGAGGCTGGCCGAACGGCCAGACGAGCACTATCTCGAGATCACGTGCAGCCTGTGAAAGAGCCCCGCACAGAGCCTGAACGTAGCGCCCCGTTCCACTTCGGTTGGCGGCCTGCAGGCCGTTAATGAGCACACGCATCAGGCCAGGCCCCGGTATACGGCCAGAATGCTGCGCGCCGTCTTGTCCCAGGTGAAGTTCCGGGACTGGTCGCAAGCCTTTGCGGCAATGGCTTCGCGGATGCCGGAGTTACCCAACATTTCATCCATGACATCTGCCAATTCAATGTCGTCCTGTGCCTGGAAATAGCGCACCGCCTCGCCACCCACTTCGGGCAGTGACGACGACTCTGACGCAATGGCGGGGCAGCCGCAGGCCATCGCCTCGGCCAAGGGAAGGCCAAATCCCTCATAGTGGGAGGGAAGCACGAAAAGGTCGGCGGCATTGTAGGCCGCGGCAAGGTCTTCCCGGCGGGGCAGGTATCCGGGCATGCAGACCCTTCCGGTCAAACCCAATTGGCCAACGAGCGCAGCCAAATGGCCCATGTTCCACCCCATTGCGCCCACGAGCACCAGCCGATGCGGGTGCGTCTTCGCCACAACGGCGAAAGCCCGTACGAGTGTCTCCAGATTTTTCCTCGGTTCCAGTGTGCCGACATACAAGACAAAAGGCCCTTCCCATCCGAGAAGGGCGGCCATCCGGGACTTGGCCGCGCTCCGATCCTGCGGAACAAACACTTCATCTGGAGCGCCACAGGCCACATGAACCCTCCCGGGGGAAACGCCGCACAGACGGATAATGTCCTGACGGCTGTGCTCTGAACAGGTGACAACGGCATCCGCTTCGCGGGCAAAACGGGGCACTTCTTTTGAGAACGGCCCGACAATCTTCGGACTGGCCCATCGGGGTTCCACCAGAAACGCCAGGTCATATATGGTCAGAATACGTTTGGCCTTGGCGGTTGGGGGCAGGAAATAGTTGGTCGCATGAAACAGGTCAACGCCGCCCAGAAGACGGTCAACCGCGGGACGGGAAGAATGCCGCCAAAGGGCATAGGCTGCGCGGGTGGGCACGGGAATGTGCAGACAGGACATTTCGGCGGGAATGGAGACAGGGGCATGCAGGCCGGTGGACCAGCCCAAAAAGCGGTCATGGCCGTCCACCATGGGCAGCAGATGCTGCAGCGTTCGCAGGACATATTCGCCCACCCCTGTGGGTCGGACGGTGGCGGGCGTTATGTCCATGCCTATCCGCATGCGGTCTCCTTACCAGTTGTTTCCCATGGTACACATCAACTGCGTACATGGTATCCGTTCCGCCGCATATTTTACATATTCGACGTGACCGTCCATATACAGGCAGTTTGCGCCGCCGGGCATGTGGTTAAACTGGACTTTGCCCTTCTTGCTCTGCGCCTGCGTCATGTCCCACAAGGTCGGGAGTTCCGACTGGCTGCGCCCGGCCCCGCCGGGATTGTTGATGTCCGTGATGAGAAAGCGCTCAATACCCTCCTTGAGCCGGTAGATCATATCCCCGCCGCCGTTTCCGCGAATCTGGAACACCTCCCACACGGGACGTCCGTCCTTGGGCATATAGGGGGAGACCATTTCATGGAGGGACCGTTCCTGACACCACGCCCTGAACCGTGCCTCCGTATAGTCGCTGACCTTGAGGTTTTCGTTCAACAGCACCAAGGCCTGGTTCCAGGACGCCTCGGAACCGATGTTGTCCATGTTCAGCTTAAAGTCGGCAGCGTGAATCATGGTCGCCCAGACATTCTCGTCTTCGGCGGCATATCCGGAATATACGTAGGTTTGTTCGTCGTTGTACAGCAGCGGATTCAACTTCCCCGCCGGAGGGGCCACCCCGATGGTCGTGCCGTCGGCATACCACTTCCAATCTTTCGGGCCAAGGTAATCCTCCGCCCGGTTTACCCCGGACGGGCAAAAGAAGACCTTCATGTCCGTCAGGTATTCCGGATAGATTGCCGGACCCGAGGGTAATTCCCATATATCCCTTGAACTGCCGACGGCATCGGGATTCTCGTTGGCCGAAACACGATACCTTCCGTTCAAACCGGGCGGCGGAAACAGTCCTCCCGCTTCGCCCGCATACATTTTGAAGACGACCCCGAACTGCTTCAGGTTGTTCTGGCAGGAGGCCCGGTTCGCGGCTTCGCGCGCCCGTGCCAGCGCGGGGAGCAAAATTGCGGCCAAGACGGCAATAATGGCAATTACGACCA
>CAZOMH010000755.1:0-2491 GCA_964580415.1 uncultured Nitrospirales bacterium | reverse complement strand
CGCCAGCAGCATTGCAAACACGAACATACGCTTCATGGAAAGGGTCCTCATCCGGTACATTGCGCTGGCAGGCGTCCCGCTTTCCAGATCCTACAGGGAGTTGGACGGGGGAGTCGTAACAGCGGCAAAAAAAATCGAAGCTATACGGTACTCCACACGGGACCGGACTGCAAGTTTTTCACCGTATCAGCCGATGCGCGACCATGCTTCGGCCAGCAGCGCCACCGCCTCTTCCACCTCGTCGCGGGTGATGGTGAGCGGCGGACTGACGCGCAGCACCTTGCCCGCAAGCGGACCCAGGAAATGCACGCCGCGCTTCGGACGGGCGCGGTAGGCCTCCACGACGCAGGCGTCGGCGGTGTCGGCGTCGGCAATGTCGATGCCGAAGACCAGGCCCTCGCCGCGTATTTCCACGATGAACGGGAACTTCTTCTGCAGGCTTTCGAGGCCCTTGCGCAGCCATTTGGCGGCGCGGCGCGCGTGGGCCACGATCTTTTCCTCTTCAAACACGTCCAGCGTGGCGCACACGGCCGCGCAGGCTTCGGGCACGCCCGAAAAAGTGTCCGACGCCTCGCCGTAGCCAAGGGACCCGATCAGGTCCGCGCGGCCCACGACAACCGACGCGGGCACGCCGCTGGCAACCCCTTTGCCCAGCACGACGAGATCCGGCTGCACGCCGTAACTTTGCCATGCGTACATGCTGCCCGTGCGGCCGAAGCACGCCTGCACCTCGTCAAAGATGAACGGCACGCCATGCTCGCGGCACCACCCCTCCAAAAGCGGGTGATACCACTTCGGGGGATGATAGGATCCCCTGGCGCCCAGATAGGGCTCGGTGACCAGCAAAGCCACCTTGTCAGGCGCTTCGCGCCAGATCGCGTCCAGTTCGGCCCGGTAAAAAGACGCCGGCTCGCCGCCGCCCATGGGGAACGAGATGAACCGCACGTTCGGGTTGGCGCTGCGTTCGCCGGACACATCCGCGGCCAGCCCCTTCTTGCCGTGGAAGCCGCCCCGCGTGGCCACCATGATGTGCCGTTCCGGCTGGTGGTGCAGCGCCGTCCACAGCGCCTTCTGGACACCTTCGGAGCCGCTGGCCGCCCACAGCGTCTGCTGCGCGTTCGGGTTGCCCCGCATGCTCTTTACCAGGCGGCGCGACGCCTCGATCTGAATTTCCGTGACCATGTTGTAGGCATTGCGGGGCAGGCCCTTGCTGTACTTGGCCAGCCGCCGCTCGAAAGCGCGGTGCGCATAGCCAATATTCGACACCAGCACACCCGAGGTGAAATCGATCAGCCGCCGGCCCTCGGCGGTCCACAGGCAGCGGCCCTTGGCGCGGGAAATGACCACCTGCGTGGGGGTCCAGGTCGACTGGCCGCGCCCCACGTACTGGTCCGTCAAAAGCCGCAACGCATTGCTCTTGGGTTCATTGTCAAAGGAGATGTTCATGGATACTGCTCCCAAGCGAATAACGGGTCTGTCCCTGTTTTCGCGCTGTTTTCACTAAATGTAATACATGTCCGAGGGAGCGACGATGTCCGTCATACGGCGCAGCGTGGTGGCGCGCATCGCGTCGCCAATGCTCCCCGCCACGGCCTTCCACAGTCCGCGCAGCTCCAAGCCGAAGCCGTCGTCCACGGGGGCTGGTTCCAGAATCGGACCGTCAATGGCCTCCACAATGTTCAAAAGGTTAATGTCTTCCGGATGCTGGGCCAGATTATACCCGCCTTGGGCGCCGCGCACACTGTGGACCAGTCCGGCGCGTTTCAATTGCAGGAGAATATGCACGAGGTACTTTTCGGGAATGTGCCTGCGCGTTGCAATTACCTGTGCCGTCAGAATACCGCCCTTGTGGTGGCACAAAGAGAGTTCCACCATCGCCCGACAGGCATATTCACAGCGTGCGGAAATGTTCATGTATTAGCCTTTCCGAAAATCACCGTCATCCCGACCTTCAATATAATTATTACCCTTTCAGTTCAGTTTGTCAAACCGGGCGCAAGGCAATCTTATTCCTGCCACGCCTTGGCGCGGCCCAGCGCCTTGTCCCAGCCCGTGCGAAGAGACTGGCGGGTCTCGGCGGTGATTGCCGGGATAAAGCGGGCCTCTTCCTGCCAATGCTGTGCCGCCTCGGCGATATCCCCCCAAAAACCGGTTGCCAGCCCCGCAAGATAGGCCGCGCCCAGCGCGGTCGTTTCGAGCACCCGGGGCCGGGCGATGGGCACGGCCAGCAGGTCGGCCTGGAACTGCATGAGCAGGTTGTTGGCGGCGGCACCGCCGTCCACGCGCAGTTCGGTCACGTCGAAACCCGCATCGGCGGCCATGGCATCAAGCACATCGGCTACCTGGTAGGCGATGCCTTCCAACGCGGCGCGGGCGATGTGGCCCGAGGTCGTGCCCCGGGTGAGCCCCGCAATGATTCCCCGCGCATAGGCGTCCCAGTGGGGCGCGCCCAAGCCCGCGAAGGCGGGAACCAGATAAACACCGCCGCTGT
>CAZOMH010000754.1:0-2491 GCA_964580415.1 uncultured Nitrospirales bacterium | reverse complement strand
TCTGTCTCCGTGGCGATAAGGTATATTTGGAAATGCCTGGCCCCCGTAAAGGAAATTCGGACCGCCCTGACGGATGCGGTTTCCGGAACAAGTGCCCGGAAGCACCGCCTTCAGGAGGACTGCGACGGGAGCTTTTGGCCGTGACGGGAAGAGGTTTCTGTCCCAACGGCGTTTACTCATGGTAAACTGGGGAACGTATTTCCCTTGCCCGTGTATATTGAGGCCAAAGGAACCCCGCAGCCCATGCGAACGCTGTACATGAACCTGGTGAAACGCCTCCGGCGTTCGACGCCGGGAGCGAATTTGGATGTGGTCCGCCAGGCGGCCCGCCTTGCGGAGCGGGCGCACTACGGCCAAACCCGGGCCTCGGGGGAGCCCTATATCACGCACAGCCTCAACGTGGCGGTGATCCTCGCCAATCTGGGACTGGACCCGACCACCTGTGCCGCGGGGATACTTCATGATGTGCTCGAAGACACCACGGTCACCCGCGAGGAGATGCGCGCGCAGTTTGGCGACGACATCGCGCGCGTCGTGGACGGGGTCACGAAGATTAACAAGCTGAGTTTCCACGACGACCACACGACAATGGAGACCAAGCAGGCCCAGAACATCAGCAAGATGCTCGTGGCCACCGCGCAGGACCTGCGCGTGATCATGATCAAACTGGCCGACCGCCTGCACAACATGCGCACTTTGGAGTATCTGGCGCCGGAGCAGCGCGAGCGCATCTCGCGCGAGACGCTGGACATCTACGCGCCGATGGCGCACCGCCTCGGTATTTCGAGCTGGAAATGGGAGCTGGAGGACCACGCCTTCCACCATCTTGCCCCGGAAAGCTACAAGGAGGTGGCGCGGATGGTGGCGATGAAGCGCCACGAGCGCGAGGCCTACCTGACGGACACGGTGGCGCAGATAGAACGCGGCCTGAAAGAGTCCGAAATCCGCGCGCAGGTTATCGGCCGGCCCAAGCACCTCTACAGCATCTACGAGAAGATGCAGAACCAGGGCAAGGATTTTGCCCAGGTGTTTGACGTGCTGGGCATCCGCATCATCACGCGGTCCGATGCCGAGTGCTACAACGCGCTGGGTGTCGTACACAGCCTGTGGACGCCGATTCCGGGACGGCTCAAAGACTATATCGCCATGCCCAAGCTGAACATGTACCAGGCCATCCACACGACGGTCATGCGCGAGAACGGCCGGCCCATGGAAGTGCAAATCCGCTCCGAGGAAATGGACCGGGTCGCCCGGGAGGGCATCGCGGCGCACTGGCGCTACAAGGAGGGCGGCAAGACCGCGGACGACAAGCTCGACAGCCAGCTCGGCTGGCTGCGCAAGATGTATGACTGGCTCAAGGACGCGGGCGGCCAGGACGGCATGATGGAAACGATGCGGCGCGAGTTCCGGCTCACCTTCATCTACGTTTTCACGCCCAAGGGCGAGGTCAAGGAACTGCCCCAGGGCGCCACGCCGCTCGACTTCGCCTATTTAATCCATTCGCATGTGGGACACCACTGCATCGGCGCGCGGGTAAACGGCCGCATGGTCACACTGCGCTACAACCTGCAAACCAGCGACGTGGTGGAAATACTCACGTCGAAGAACCAGGAGCCCCACCGCGACTGGCTCGACGTGGTGGTGACCGGCCGCGCCCGCACGCGCATCCGCCAGCGGCTGCGCGAGATTGGCGAACTGGCCCCCATTGAGGAGCCCAGACCGGTTGAGGCCCGGCCCCATCCGCATGCGCCGGGCCGTTTCCCCGTGAAACAGGCCGAGGTGCGCGAGGTGGACGAGGCAACACGCCAGAAACTGATCCGCATTGAGGGAATCAAGGGCATGTCGGTGCAGTTCGCAAAGTGCTGCAACCCCATGCCGGGCCATCATATTGTCGGCTATGTGACCAAGACTCCGGGGCTGTCGGTACACCGGGCGGACTGCGCGAGTTTCCAGCGGACGGCGAAAGACCCGCGGCGCATTCTCGGCGCGGCGTGGGAAGGGGAAGGCTCCTTCACGGCCAAGGTGCGCGTGATCACAAGGCACCGGCCCAACCTCCTGGCCGACGTAACCAACGTCCTGCGCCCGCTCAACATCGACATCACCAGCGCATCCTTCGAAAAGACCGCGCCGGACCGCTACCATTTCGACTTCTCCTTCGTGACGCCCGACCACCACACCATTGAGGGCGTTGTGGCGGCGGTGCGCAACGTGCCGGGCGTGTTCGGGGCCGGCCAGCTTGACGTGAAGGAGCATCACGGCGCGCCCCCCATGAAGGACGCGGGCTGACGTGGACGGACGGCGGCATTTTTCGCTCGTGTCGGAGTATTCGCCGGCAGGCGACCAGCCCCAGGACATTGAAGCGCTCACACGCGGAGTCGAAGAGGGCCTGAAGGGGCAGGTGCTGCTCGGCGTGACCGGTTCCGGCAAGACCTTCACCATCGCCAATGTCGTGGCGCGCACCAACCGGCCGACACTGGTGCTGGCCCACAAC
>CAZOMH010000753.1:0-2493 GCA_964580415.1 uncultured Nitrospirales bacterium | reverse complement strand
CACAGAATTGGGCCGCACCGGCGAAACGGTGTCCCGTTTGGGATTCGGCGGGATGCGTTTTGAGAATCCCGCCGACATGGACGCCATGGCCGCCGTGGTGGCGCATGCTTTTGAAAAGGGCGTTACCTATTTTGACACTGCGCCGGTATACTGCGACGACAAAAGCGAGGAAATCTGCGGCCTTGCCTTTGCGCAAATGAAGAAGACCGGACGGCGCTTTCATGTGTCATCGAAGACGATGGCCGCCGCGCCCTCCGACGTGCGCGCCCAGTGCGAGCGTTCTCTGGAGCGCTTGGGCGTCGACGCGATTGATTTCTATCATGTGTGGTGTCTCGTGCAGCCGGAAGACCTCCCCGGCCGCAAGGGACAGGGGGTGCTTGACGCCTTTCGCAAGCTCAAGGAGGAGGGGCTCATCCGCCATATCTCCGTGTCCACCCATCTCGAGCATGACAAAGTGGGAACGATGCTTGACCAGGGCGAAGGGCTCTTTGAAAGCATGCTCATCGGACTGAACGCGCTTAACTATCCCCTGCGCTATCCCGGTGCCAAAGCCGCCATGGAACGGGGTCTCGGCGTCGTCACCATGAATTCCCTGGGCGGCGGCGTGATGACGCAGTATGCGGACCGTTTTTCCACGCTGCTGGAGCCGGGCGACACGGGCATGGTCGATGCGGCGCTGCGTTTCAATCTCTCGCTCCCGGCCGTCAATGTCGCGCTGGTCGGATTCCGCAACGCGCAGGATATTGACAGCGCCGCCGCGGCGGTGGACCGGTTCCGGCCGCTGGCTGAAGAGGATGTGGAGCGCATCCAGAAAGACATGCACGGCGCGCACAAGGACTTCTGCACACAGTGCGGGTATTGCAGCGACTGTCCCGCCGGAGTTCCCGTGGTGCGTCTTATGGACGCATACAACAGGCGGATTCTTGAAGGTCCCAAGGCTGCCATGGACCAGATGAAGTGGCACTGGTGGACGCCTGATGTGGAAAAGTTGCTGGAGCCCTGCGTGCGTTGCGGTCAGTGCGAAGCCGGCTGCACGCAGCAGTTGCCCATACTTGAACGGTTTGAACAACTCAGGAAGGACTACCGGGAATTCGGCGGATGAGCCTTTTCCGGACCCACAACAGCGGAAGGTATTGGACACAATGTATTACATGGCCGAATTGTTTCAAGACAGTGAAAACTTCGCGGCGTACGGTTCCGGCTATTTCCGGAGAATGGCCGAATTGTGCGAGCAGGTCGATTTGGAAGCCGTTGGGCGGGCGGCCGCCGCGCTCGACAAGGCGCGGTCGGAGGGGGCGGCCATCTATTTCATCGCAAACGGCGGCAGTGCGGCCATTGCGTCGCACTGGGTAAACGACCTGCTGGTCGGCGGCCTGCTGGAAGACAAGCCGGGCTTTCGCGCGTATTGTCCCAGTGACAATTCTTCTTCCGTGACTGCCATCGGCAACGACAGTTGTTTCGAGAATATTTTCGCGGCCCAGTTGCGCGTGCAGTTGAAACCCGGCGATGTGGTCTATGCCATGTCCGTCAGCGGCAACAGCGAGAACATTGTCCGCGGCCTGAAGGCGGCGAAAGAAAAGGGTGCCACAACAATCGGCATTGCCGGCATGTCCGGCGGGCAAATACTTGCGCTGTGTGACATCGCCGTTCACCTGCCTTGCACTGCCGATGAATACGGCCCCGTTGAGGACATGTTCAGTATTTTGGAGCATCTCATGGCGGGCTATCTCACCATGAAGGGCGGAAAGATGATGCACCACTAGACTGCGCTGCGCGCGGCCCGAAAAATCATGGCATAACAACAGCCCGGGACAACGGCCCCGGGCTGTTGACTTTGCACGGCAACGCATGCAGAAAAGCCAAAACCGACATCCCGCACCGTGACGGACACGACGGGTGCGGGTCTCTATTTTTTGGGTTCAAAGTCCACCACGGTAACCTTGTCGAGATACGGTCCAAGGAGCTTGCCGAATTCCTTGTGCGCCGGATGCACCAGATAGGCGTCCCGGTCACGGGCACTGTCAAAGGTCAGCAGAAAACAATGCGTATAGCCCTGGTTAAGGTTTTCGGGGCTCATATTGGTGCCCCACTCATAGCCGCGGACAAGATCGATGCTCTTGGGCAGGGTGGCGAAGGCCTTCTCAACGGATGCAATGTTCTCCGGGGTGGCGCTGTCTTTGAACTTGAACAGGACCACATGGCGCACCCCTGCCGGCTTTTCACTTGCGGCCAGCGCCGCACCCGAGAAGGCCAGATAGGCGCACAGGACCACAGTCGCGGCCACGGCAAGTGAAGTGATTGCGAAGAGTCTCATTCGGAATTCTCCTTGTGTTGGGGGCCTGAAAGGCGGAATGCCTTTTGCACGAGGGTCCAATTCTACCCGGTTTGGCGGAAGAAAGGGAACGTTCGGGATCACTCTTCGCAACGTCCGAAATAATCGCCGGGGATATTGTTTTCTTTGAAGACAGGGAGGACAGAAGTCTTATACCCCCC
>CAZOMH010000752.1:0-2498 GCA_964580415.1 uncultured Nitrospirales bacterium | reverse complement strand
AGAAGGTCAGGAGCAGGGTGCGGATGTGCGCCCCGTCCACGTCGGCATCCGTCATGATGATGATCTTGTGGTAGCGGAGTTTCGCCGTGTCGAAGTCGTCGCGGCCGAAGCCCGCGCCGAGGCAGGTGATCAGCGAGCGTATCTCGTTGTTCCCCAGCATCTTGTCCTCGCGGGCGCGCTCCACGTTGAGCACCTTGCCCCGCAGCGGAAGCACCGCCTGGAAGCGCCGGTCGCGGCCCTGCTTGGCCGAGCCGCCCGCGCTGTCGCCCTCGACGATGAACAGCTCGCACAGCGCCGGGTCGCGCTCCGAGCAGTCGGCCAGCTTGGCCGCCTGTCCGATGGAGTCCAGCGCGCTTTTGCGCCGCGTCATGTCGCGCGCCTTGCGCGCGGCTTCGCGCGCGCGGGCCGCCTCGACCGACTTTTCGATAATCCGCTTGGCGATGGGCGGATTCTCCTCGAAGAAATTCTGCAGTCCCTCGTACACCAGCGAGTTCACAATGCCCTGGACCTCGCTGTTGCCCAGCTTCATTTTCGTCTGCCCCTCGAACTGGGGCTGGCTTACGCGCACGGACACAATCGCGGTCAGCCCTTCGCGCGAGTCGTCGCCGCTGATCGAGAAACTGTCCTTTTTGGCTATGCCGCTTTTTTTCGCGTAGTCGTTGAGGCTTTTGGTCAGCGCCGCGCGGAAACCGCTCAGATGCGTGCCGCCCTCGTGCGTGTTGATGTTGTTCGCAAAGCTGAATGTGGTTTCCGTGTAGGCATCCGTGTACTGCAGCGCAACCTCGACCTCAATCTTGTCGCGCTCCGCCTCCATGTAAATGACCTTGCGGTGCAGCGCCTCTTTGTTCCGGTTCAGCCACTGCACATACTCCGCGATGCCGCCCTTGTGCTGCATCACGACGGCCTCGTTGTCGTTGCGCTCGTCTTCAAAGACGATTTTGACGCCCTTGTTCAGGAACGCCAGTTCACGCAGGCGCAGAATCAGGGTCTCGGCGTTGTACACCGTCTCCTCGAAGATGTCCGCGTCGGGAAGGAACGTGATCGTTGTGCCCGACGTGCGCGCGCGGCCCTTCTGCTCAATGGCACCCTTCGGAATGCCGCGCTCAAAGTTCATAAACCAGACCAGGCCGTCCCGGCGCACCTCCACCTCGAGCCACTTGGAGAGCGCGTTCACGCAGGACACACCCACACCGTGCAAACCGCCCGACACCTTGTAGGAGGAGTTGTCGAACTTGCCGCCCGAGTGCAGCACGGTCATCACCACTTCCAGGGCGCTCTTGTTCCGGTATTTCGCGTCGCGCATCTTATCCACCGGAATGCCGCGCCCATTGTCCTCCACCGATACGCTGTTGTCGATGTGGATGGTAACTTTGATTTGATCGCAATAGCCCGCCAGCGCTTCGTCGATGCTGTTGTCCACCACCTCATAAACAAGGTGGTGCAAGCCGCGAAAACTGGTGTCGCCAATGTACATGGCGGGCCGTTTTCGGACGGCCTGAAGTCCTTCAAGGACTTGGATTGAATCACCTGTGTAACCCGTGTTTGCCATTGCACTTACCTCGGTTTAGACCCCCGGCGCGGGAAGACTGGTTTGCGTATCCAGACATTATATCATAGGGAAAAGATCAAAACAAGCACGACACCCCCATATTTTGAGGTGTTTCGTATTTTTCGCAGGCTATCTTGTGGGAGGGAGGCGATTTCCCCGGATAAGAAGCATGCGTTCGGGGGTATACGAAATGAAGGAGGAAATGGCGTCAGGAACGATCCGCCATGAACCGGTCCCAGAGGTCTTGGCGGATGAAAACGGTGAGCAGGCGACCGGGCCGCAACCCGTGGGTTTCCACCATGTATTTGTCTTTCAGCAGGGGTTGGAGCGTGGGGGCCATTTGCGGGGCCGTGATAATCACCGGTGCGTCGGGCGCGGCGGGAATATCGCTCCAGTAGCCGACTTTGGTCAGATCGCGGAAATACCAGGGCAACGGCCAGTAATCGCCGCCGGGCTGGATGACATAGACCGGCATGGCCTTTCCAGCCGGGTCCACGGCGCACAAGTCATGCACACGGTCGACCAGTCGGGTAACGGCCGAGCTGGTGTGGGCGTAGGCATAGGGGTTGCGGGCATCGGCGGCATAGACAAAATTACCCTGCCACGCCTGTCTCGCCCCAAAGGCCGCCGTGCACAGCACCGCCGCGCACAGCACCGCCTGAACGGGCCGCCACCGGCCTGCCCGGATGAGCGCGGTTGCGCCCACCCCGGCGAGCAGAATCATCCCTTGGAAGAAGATCAGAAGGTTCCAGGGGGTTTTGTAGGTGAGCAATGAGAAGACAACCGACAGAATGAGCGTGAAAAAGACCAGGAAACGGCCCAGAAGCGCCGAACGGGGGGTGACCCCGGTATTGCGCCGCACCAACAAAACGATGGCTCCCAGGGCCGCCAGCGCCAGCACAGGGGCCTCGGTCCATTTTGGACCCGCGGTGCGGTAGGTCCACCCCAG
>CAZOMH010000751.1:0-2503 GCA_964580415.1 uncultured Nitrospirales bacterium | reverse complement strand
CCTCTCCCGCGGACACATGCTCCATACGAAAGCCGCCCTCCGCGTCCGTATGGGCGGTTTGCCGGACGGTCATGTTGTCCGCGGTGCGTGTCACGACCTCGACGGCGAACTGTCCAAAGGGCAGGCCGTCAAGGGTGACACTGCCCGCAAGGGAGCACGTTCCGTTGGGGACACGCAGCGCGACATCTTTGACGCCTGATTCCGGGATGCGGCACTCCTGGGCGCCTTCCGGGTCGGACCATTGCAGCGCGTTCGGACTGCCGGCCATCGCCCAGTATGCCTTGGCACGGATTAACGCGGTGCCGGGACGCACCCGGTCGAATTGGAAGCGGCCGTCCTCGTCGGCGTTTGCCTGCAGGCTTCCCAGTTCGGGATGGTCCGGATAGCTCAGCCTCAAGTAAACACTTTCTGGACGCGGCTCTCCATCCACCGTCACGACGCCCTGCACCGATACGGCGGGGCGCAGGCACACCGCCACGGGTTTGTCAAGGCTCAAGGGTGCCGAGGACGGCGTGTAGTCCGGGTGGTTCACGTACACGAAACCGTCATCCAGCGGCAGCCCGTCGCTGCGGAACAGGCCGTTTGCATCCGTTTTGCCCAGGGGTGCGTCGCGGGGATCGCGCGCGTTAAACCGAAGTTCATCATCGACCTTGCGGAGAAGCTTCGATTCTGCCGGCTCGTAAAGGTAAATGCCGGCATCGGCCACGGGATTGCCCAGCGCATCGGTCACGAGAACCTCCAACTGCCCGGGTTCAAGGGCAATTTCCATGTCATTCGGTGTTTCGGACGCTTTGTCCACCAGGATGTTCTTCAGTGCCATGCGATAGCCCGGCGCGCGCACGCCCATTTGATAGTCGCCCGGCGCCAGGTCCATCCAATAACGCCCGTCGGCGTCGTAGACATGGGGCATGGCCATGTCTCCGAACTTGTGGTTGTAAGAGCGGCCGGGGAAGGCATGGGCCTGGAACCGCGGCACGGGCAGGCCGGTGACCCCGTCGATGATCCGGCACTGAACCCTGCGGGGCGCTTCGAAGACGACCTCAATATCGGCGCCGTCGGGAGCGAAGTTCTTCTTCACAACCTTTTCATCCGCGAGAAGCGTGTAGAACCCCTCGGGCAGTCCCGCAAGTTCAAAGCGGCCATCCTTTTCGGTGTACGCCCTGGCCAGGGCGGGCCCGGTGCAGCTCACGACCTCTTTCGGAATTGGATTTCCCGCAGCATCGACAACGTGGCCCTTGATGCTTAGTTTGGGCTCATACACGAGCACCAGTCTGTCCACGTCTTCGCCGGGCTTCACCTTCACCTCGTCCAGCGTGTTGCCGATGCGCGTTTCCTGTCCGGGGGGCATGGTGACAAGATAATAGTCACCGCCTTCCAGTGGAAAAATGTCGAATGCACCCTGTTTGTTCGTGGTGGATTGCGCAATCATCGGGCTGCCACCGGGGCTTTTTGCCCATGCGCACACCATTATGCCCGCCACGGGCCCGCCCGCGCCGTCGACCAGACGCCCCGATATGCTGGCTTTCGGTTCGAGCACGATTTCAACACCCTCCAAGTCGTCCGTGCCCACCGAATACTTCTTCTGCGAGGAAGCGACCATGCCCTCCGTCTGCACGCTGAAGGAAAGTTCTTTCTGGTTCGGATAGAGACCGGCGAGTCGAAAGGCACCATCTCCTTTTGTCTGGTCCATGATTCCCGGACCGGGACCGGCCGGGCCAAGCCCCCATGCCGAGACGGATACGCCGGCCACGGGACGGCCGGCCTGATCCCGGACGAAACCGGAGGCCGACACGCCCATGGACCGTTGGAAATCCAGACGGTCAATCTTCGCGCCCGGCGAGACCTCCGCGAATTTCTCACAGGAGTTGCGCTCGTTCATGAAGCCGAAGGGCGCAAGAGCGGAAAGATCATAGCGGCCCGGCACCAGGCCCGTGATCGCATAGCCGCCGTCCAGCGAGGTGTTCACTTCTATCTCGCCAGACGGCCCTTTGGCGGTGACGGTGGAGAAAGGGATGCCCCGGCCCGTGGCCACGTTGTAGACCCGGCCGGAAATGGCGCCGAGTTCCTCCGCGGCAGGAAAGGTGTCCGCCACCACAGCCTCCTCTTTTCCCGGCACGCCCGCATGGGGCACGCCGGGGCCTGCCGGGGGGGTGTCAGCCTGCGTGTTCTTCGCCGCCTGCTGCAGCGAGACCCGTGGTGCGGTGACACGGCCGAAGGGCTTCATGTCGTGCAGGGTCCAATACCCGGCAACCGCCCCCACGGCCACCATCAGGCTGGCCACGGCGGCAAGGACCATCTTGGTAGTCCAGAATCCTGCGGCCGTTTTCGCCGCGGCCGTTATGGCCGCGGCGCCCGCCGCCGGTTTCGTCCCGCTGAGGGCGAGTTTTCCCAAGCTCGTGATGAGCGTGGCCGGCGCCGCTTCGGCGGCGTTGGCCTTGATCAGTCCGGCGAGCGCGACGGCGCTGACGGCCACGCCGCGGCTTGTGAGCACTTTTCGAAGTTG
>CAZOMH010000750.1:0-2517 GCA_964580415.1 uncultured Nitrospirales bacterium | reverse complement strand
CTCAAACCCTGCATGCCGCTGTTGACGGAAGGCGCGGGACCGAGCTGCTCGACCATCCAGACCAAGCCGCGCAGGTGCAGGCGTTCACACTGGGGCGGGTCCGCCTGAAACTGGAGCGACTGCTCTGTTTCCATGTTCTGCTCGCCCTTGCGGCCCCACCAGCCGTCAAATCCGGCACTTACCGTGCCGCGATACCACTTCTTTTCCGCTTTCCCGATGTTGTCCTCCTTCGGGGTGGCCCCTTCCGCGTTTTCCTGAGCCCCGGCAGGCGGTGCTGCCGCTGCGTCTGCCGCGGTGGCATCGGCAACCGGGGGCGTTGCATCCGCAGCCCCGGCCGGGGACGGTCCCAACCAGAGCAAGGCGGCAAAGAGCACAATGGCGGCGATGGACAGGCGCCAATGCATTGGTTTCACGCTCATTCCTCCATCCTGTCCTTGACGGTCGTTCATTTCCATTACGAACCGTAACGGGTGTCGTAAAGGGCTTGCAACTGGTCGTTTACGGTCGGATCATCCACATTGAACACCGGGGCGGCCGACACTGTCCCGTCATGGCATCCCGTAATGCCGGCGCAGGTGTTCGGAGGCGCCGGCGTGGTTCCCGCCAAATTGGACTCTATGGGTTTGACCGGCACCAGGTTATGGAAGTGCAGGCCCGCATCCTGGTCCTCGCGCCGGCCGGGCACCATGTGGCAGGTAACGCACCGGCTGGCTCCGGTCCCCGTCGGATCATAGGGATGGAAAGTGTGCGCCATGATGTCGGCCTCGGTGCCAAGTCCCGAATACGTGTGGCACTGAAGGCAAAGCTGGTTGTCCGTGAAGGGACGCACCGTTTCCTGCCTGGAGTGCGGGTCGTGGCAGTCGAAGCAGTCCAGAACATCCTGCCGGACATGCGCGCTGTCCTTGAACCCGCTGACCTCGCCGGCATGGCAGTTGGCGCAGACTTCCTCATTGGGCACCTTGATGAACAACCCGTACCGTCCGCCGTTGCGCACGTGCAACCCGCCGGGGCCATGGCATTCCTCGCAACCCTTTTCAAAGAACGAATGCGAGCTTTCCAGGTATTCCCGTTTGTCCACGGCAAGCTTGCCGTTGTGACAGGTCAGGCAGGTGTCTGTGCCGACGTAACCGGGCTGCTGGCAACCCGGCAGCCCGGCGGCCACCAACGCGGCAAGACAACACACCCCCGCAACAGAGGTCATGGACCGCTTTATATCCCATTTCCTGACGGCATGAATCACAGGTCAGACCCTCCCTGCGGTTGAATGCCAATACGCAGGACCCACATTTCGAACTATACGCACAAAAACAAGCATACACTATTGCGTGAATAAGACCATACAAGAATTTGTTTGCAAAGACATCGGGGGAAATCCCGGATGGTCCATTATTTGAAGCCTGCTATGATACAATCCAAGGTACGGAGCGGAAAAGAGTTCTTATGTTGCTTTGGCAGACAGACAAACCCCGGCGGCGCAGGCAAACAGCGGTTGCCTACAAGGTGCTCTTGTGGGTGGTCTGCGGGTATATGGTCATTGCCGCATTACACGGTGTGGTGCCCCAGATATGGCGTCACCACTGTTCCCAGGGCAACAACGACGGTCCGTTCCGCATACTCCTGTTCACATTGTTTACCGCCATCGCGATGGCGGTCTGTGTTTTGGCGCTGACAACCGCCTCCGGGGTGGCTTCCCTTCCCTTCTGCCCCCCCCATCCTGCCGCTTTCAGGTCACCGTGGCTGCTGCGCGGTCCGCCTCTGTCCTAGCAGAACCGTTTCCGGGTGCTTGTTGGACACCGGTCAGATTTTCCGGGTCAGCCAAGAGTCAATAGAAATGCGCCGCAATGCCGGTGAAGAACTGTGGAATAACCGTTCACCCGGCCCAGGAGCACCCCCAAGAACGGTTCTGGCCCTGTGCGCCGCTTGAACTGATGTCAAACAGACAACTTCACAGCGGTCACCGCACGTCCCCCCCAGGCGGAGATTTCTTTGAATGCCGCCCCTTTGCACCGGGACGAGTGTGCGGGACGCATGCCGAAAAGACGGCAAAAGGGACCTAAAAGATGGGCTTGACGGAACAAGAACAGACCGGGCGAACCAATATCGCCGAGTGCATGTCCTCCAAGAGCGGTCTGGATGAACTGGTCATACTCGGGGTGACCCACAAATCGGCCGATTCAATGGCCCGGCTGTCGAGTCTGGTGATTCCAGAGCATCAGCAGCAGGAAAAACTCAATGAATTGCGCGAGGTGCTCGATGCGGAAGAACTGGTGTACATATCCACCTGCAACCGGGCGAGCTTTATCATCATCTCCCGCAGGGGCCCGGCCGTGCTCCTGAAAGTGCTGCGTTCGTGGTTTATCGCCGGTGATCCGCAGCTTGGTGTGCCGCCGGAGGAACAGTGGGTGCAGTTGCAGGGCCGAAACGCCCTGGAGCACTTGCTGCTGGTGGCCAGCTCGCTCGATTCCATGGTGGTCGGCGAGCGGCAGATACTTGGCCAGTTCAAGCAGTCGTTCATCC
>CAZOMH010000749.1:0-2519 GCA_964580415.1 uncultured Nitrospirales bacterium | reverse complement strand
GGCGCTGGCCAGCGCCCATGGCGGAGGCGGAAAAAATGCCTATACTTGGTAGCCTTGAGGGGGGTGGTCGGCGAAAGCCGACCGGGGGGTGTTCTTCTCCCATGCTTTCGCGCAGAGTCTTACACCCCCCGCCCTTCGGGCTACCCCCCTCAAGGGGGGATTTGGAACGGACGCCTCTTGCCGTCGCCTTTTCTTTGTGCTCTTTGCGATCTTTGCGGTCAGAAATGCTTACGCCAGTTCCACGATGTCCGCGCCCAGTACATCGATCTCTGCGGTCCGGTCCACGGTGCCCAGGCGTACTGTCAGCTTCTCCCGCGTCTCACTCAGGTTCCACAGCAGCACCGCGTTGGCCGTGGGATACCACGCGCAGACGACGGGCTTGTCCTCGACGACGTACGGCACATCCTTCAAGACCTCCGCGATTTCGTGCTTGAGCGCGAAGACGTTCTCCAACGATTCTTCCATCACCCGCGCACCGGGACCCTGCGGTCCGGCGATGCGCGAAATCCAATGCGTCTTTTCCGGCAGTTTCTGCGCGGCAAGCTGTTTCGCGTCCGCATCGGACAGGAACACCCAGCCATCCTGCGGCGGCGCGTCGATCACCTCGAAGGGCACGCCCGACGCGAGGCAAAGGCTGAAGGGTTGATCGTTGCCCACATAACGGCTCGCCTCACCCCAGTAATGTTTGAACGGTCCCCTGGGTGTATGGCCCGCAAGCTGTTCGTGCAGCTTTGCATGATGACGCATGGCCGGGGCGAGCACGTTCCAGTGCGCCATGGGGAACGGCGTCAGGCCCGACATGAACATGGTGTTGCGCACGTCGGCGATGGTGGACACGGCAAGCTTGGCGGCCATGTTGGCGGCGGACAGTTGGTCCGACGGATAGGCCGTGGTCTCGCTGTAGGCGAGTTCGGGCGTGGTGAAGCGGCGGTGAAAGAGGCAACTGTACAACTCGTCCGTCTTGCCCTTGACCGTGCCGAAACCCGCGTCGTTGAACATCATCTCGCCCACGCGGAACGGCACGCCGCGATAGTCTGTCAGCCGGATACCCGCCTTCTCCGCGCCGAAGTACATGATCATGTTGCCCATCTCGACGGTGGGCGTCGCGGCCTGCATGGCACGGAAACATCCTGTCAACTGGTCGCAGGTGTATTCCACCCAGGCGCGCAGGATGGGGGAGAGGTTGCGCCGTTCCACACAGTCCAACAGTTCTGCCCAGGCGCTTTTGGCGTAGCCGCCTTTCTTCAGAAACCCCGCCTTGTGTTCGTCGCAGAAACACCCGCCGATCATGCCCGGTCCCCGCGCCAGGCGGAAGTCGTCGTCCACGAACAGGCGCGTCACGCCGCACGTGGCAATCTCCTTTATGGCGCCCACGTTCTCGTCCGCCGCGGGCGCATGCAGCGACGTGCCCGCATAGCGCTGACCGTCCGGAAGCTGCGCCGTCTTCCAGTGTTTTGGTCCGGTCAGCGGAAAATCGCCGTCCGACGAGCCGAGTGAGTCGCCGGGATGGCCCAGCGGGATGTTGATCATCTGTGCGTCCAGCCCCATGTCCTGCGCGCGCTTGCGCCATGCGCAGACCTTTTCCAGCGGCATGGGCCAATACCCGTAAAAGAATCCCGGCAGCCAAACATGCGTGCCGCCCGCCTTGGCGAACACCTCCAGCCGTTCCGGCTCCTTTTCCAGTGCTTCGATGGAGATGGAAAGGTTGTACTGACGCTTGCCTGGCGAGGTTGCCGCCGAAGCGGAGGGGCCGGCAAAGCAATACCCCGCGCCCGCCGCGGCGCAGGCCCCCAGAAAAGTTCTACGGTTTACGCGCATGTCAGCTCCTTTTTGAGTGCGGCGGCCATGCCGCCGCTTTTCTTCGCCGGGGCCATGCCCCGGCGGTCGCCCGCCACAAGGGCGGGCGCTACGGGAACGAACACAGGCCCGCGTGTGCCGCATCCACGCCGGGGGGTGCGCCCAATGAAAACGCCCGCCACACGGGCGGGCGTCAGGAAAACAACGGTTGTGGTCCGGTTCAGGGAAGCGTGTCCACCACGAAATGCTGTCCGCTTCCGTAGAGGCTGTTGTCCACGTTGATGGCGGTGACCAGCGGCCCGGGATTGGCCGGCAGTACCTCGAAATCGAGCCGCAGGATGGGGCCAAACCCGCCGTAGGTGATGGCGGTGTAGATGTTCGCCGGGTCCTGGCTCTGCACCGTGATGGCGGCGCCGCCGTTGTCCGCAATGACCGCGGGCTCGGCCCAGTTCTGGCAGAGGCCGCCGTCTTTTGCGCCCACCAGCGAGGCGGTGAACGGATAGGGCGACCGCACGTTCAGTCCGAGCCGCGTGATGTAGCGCGGCACGTACGTGGCGCGGATGAACAGCGAGGCGCGCCCGTCGACAATGGTGTACTCGGGGACGCGCAGCACGCCGCGCAGCACGTCGCCGGCGTAGTCGGTGGGCTTGTACGAGGGCCCGGTGTACTTGCCCGACACGCCCTTGAGTTTGATCTCGAAGGAGGGGACGAAACTGCCGTTG
>CAZOMH010000748.1:0-2529 GCA_964580415.1 uncultured Nitrospirales bacterium | reverse complement strand
TCGCTCGCAATGACGGACTCTTGATTTTTGCCTTATTTATGACTCACTACACTAGGGCAATTCAAAGCGACATGCGGTAATACTTCCGCGCCCTTCCTGGCCCCAAAGGGGCCCTGGTGTTTGGCCCTTGACTAGATTTTGAAGCGGTCTTTTTTTTACCCCTTGCTTTTTGCGGTGTTTTGCGCTAGAATATACTCTAGCATATATGCTAGAGGCCACAAACCCGAAAGGAGCAAGGCATGGGCTATCCGACCAAAGTGCAGCTCATCAAGCGCAAGAAGACCGCCGACCAGTACTACATCAACTTTCCCACCGCCATCGCCGAGGCCATGGAGTTCGACAAGGGGGAGGTGGTGGAATGGGTCATCGAGGACAAGGCCAACCTGATTCTGCACCGGACCAGCGTGCCCGCCTCGCCCGTGGCACTAAAAAAAACGATGCGCCGCTCCTGAACACCCTGGAGAGCCTGTGCGCAAAGGCCGGCCAGTCCTGCGACCGCCGCAATGCGGCGCGGCTGACCGAGCATGTCCTGGCGCAGCTGGCCTGCCTGGGAACACACACCGTCACCGGTGTTTTGAGCACCTGCGGCCACCAGTTCCGGGACTGGAGCGCCGATTACCGCCTCTACGGCCGCGACCGTGCTGTCCCCGAGCAGCTTTTTGAGCCCGTCCGCCAATGGCTGTGTGACAATCAGCAGGGCCCGGTCGTCGTTGCGATGGACGACACGTGCCTGCGCAAGACCGGACGCAGGGTGCACGGCGTGAAGTACATGCGCGATCCGCTGGGGCCGCCCTTCCGCGTGAACTTCATGCGCGCACAGCGCTTTGTGCAGACTTCCATGGCCTGCAAGGGCCACGACGGGCAGGCACGAATGGTTCCTGTCGACTGGGTTCATGCCCCGGTCCCCGCAAAGCCCGGCCCGCAAGCGGACGGGGAAGAACTCAAGAAGCACCGGGCCGCACGCGTCAGCGCCGTCGGGGCGCAGCGTATCGGACACCTGCGCGGATGGCTTGACTCGCACGGGGCGCGGGAACGAACGCTGTGGACCGTCGTCGATGGATCCTACACCAACGGGACCGTGCTCAAGTCCCTGCCGAAAAACACAACGCTGGTCGGGCGCATCCGCGCGGATGCCAAACTCTATCACCTTCCCGTGCGCCAGCCCGACAGGGGGCGCCGCCTTGTCTACGGGCAACAGGCGCCCACCCCGGAACAGTTGCGCCGGGACGAGACGGTCCCCTGGCAGCATGTCGACGTCTTCTTCGGCGGCAAAACGCGCGAGGTGCGCGTCAAGCAGCTGACGCCCGTGCGCTGGAGGACGGCCGGGCAGCAGCACACACTCCAGGTGCTCGTCATCGCGCCGACCCCCTACCGTCTGAGCAAGAACGGAAAACTGCTGTACCGCCAGCCCGCATACCTTGTCTGCACAGACCCCGAAGCCGAGCCGGCCCAGATCGTCCAGCATTACCTCTGGCGATGGGACATCGAGGTAAACCACCGCGACGAAAAGACGATCCTCGGAGTGGGTGACGCGCAGGTCCGCACTCCAAAGGCTGTCCAGAACGTCACCGGCTGCGCCGTCGCGGCATACGCCATGCTACTGGTCGCCGCGGCACGATGCCATAAGGAAAATCTCGACTACGACAAGCTCCCCGCACCGAGATGGCGGCGCAAAACGTCCCACAGGACAACAACCATGAACCTCGTGCAGAACCTGCGCCACGAACTATGGGGCCGCTCCATTCATTTCTCCGGCTTCGACGTCACAAACGGCAACAACAACAAACCGAAGAAAGGAACATTCTCTCCGTATTCAGCCCTGTTCTACTCAGCAAGGTACTCTTAAAAGGGCCAAACACCAGAGCCCGGGGCAACGCCCCGGGCAACCGAAACGGTACGAAGGCCAGCGCTGTAAGCGCGAAACAAACACGTCTCAGCATTTGCTGCCGCCATGGCTATTGCGTCTTGATCGTCACCGACACCATTCCCCGCGCGGGCACGGTCACCCTGCCCGACGCGCCGAGCGGCTCGCCGTGGTCGCCGTACAGGTCCGTCTTGGCGAAGACGGCCGGCCGCACGCCCGGCAGCGCGATCGTTGTCGTGGCCGGTTCAAGCGACGGATTGTAGAGGCGGGCCATGATCCGCCCCTCCTGCGGCAGCAGTTCGCCAAGCAGCACGGGCCCGTTGTCGAGGCGCAGGTACGACGCCGCGGCGGGCATGCCGGCGGCGGCGCAGGGCAGGCCGCAGTTGCGGTCGGGCGTCAGGTCAAGCGTGCGCGCCCAGCCGAAACGGGTCGCGGCGGCGCCGTCGAACGGCGCGCCGGACAGTTTGACCGAGAAGGTGCAGCGGATGTCGCCGCCCTGCGAGGCCTTGTAGTTGGTGTGCCAGTAGTTGTTGAACACGTAGGCGTACAGGATGTTGCGGTTGCCGCCGTTGCGCGCGGGCCACAGGCCGCGGTTGATCTCGCCCACGGTGAACATGGGCGTGTCCACCGAGGCGACCACCGCCGACTGCGCGGTGTCTCCGACG
>CAZOMH010000747.1:0-2534 GCA_964580415.1 uncultured Nitrospirales bacterium | reverse complement strand
GATTCGGCCAAGTCCTCAATGGCCACCACCGTCCCGTCCGCCGGCGAAACGACCTCGTTGGGCGCGGCTGTGATGGTCCGGGGGAAATCCCGGAAGAACAGCATCATGGCCAGCCCCGCCAGCACCACGGGCACGCCGACCCACCAGTATCCCCAGGGGCGCAGCGCCAGGCACAGCACCATGCCCGCGGCGATGACCGGGCCGTAGTACATCAATCCCTCTTTCCAACCGTTAAACGGAGGGTTCACATCAGGCCCCTTTCTTTCAGGCTTACATGTTTTCCGTCGCCAAACACCACATGGTCCAACAACGAAATACCGACAATCTGGGCGGCTTCCGACAGCCGTTTGGTCAGTGCAATGTCCGCACGGCTCGGTTCGGGGTCGCCGCTCGGATGGTTGTGCGCCACAATAATCGCCACGGCCCCGTCGCGCACCGCCTGGCGCAGCACGTCGCGGGGCATCGCATCCGTGCCGTCAATACCGCCGTGGGACACCTCATGCACCTTGACCACCTCGTTCTTGGTGTTCAGCATGAGGGTCTTGAAATGTTCCGTTTCATATTCCTTGAACGTGTGCATCAGGAGCCGGGCCACGTCCTCCGCCGAGCGGATGCGGTCCACCGGGGGACGCTGGTGGGCCGCAAGCCGTTTGCCCAGTTCGAGCGCCGCCTTAATCTCAATTGCCTTCACCCGGCCGATGCCCTTGACCTCCTGGATTTCCTCCAGCGATGCCTGGGAAACCCGGCGCAAGTCGCTGTTAAAGTGCGCCAGCAGTTTCTCCGCCAGCGCCACCGCGTTCAATTCGCGCGTACCCGTGCGGAAAAGCACCGCAATCAGTTCGGCGTCCTTCAGCGCCTCGGCACCGCAGCGTTCCAGCCGCTCCCGCGGTCGGTCGTCCTCGGCCATCTCCCGCACCGTCACGGGGCGGCGGACGGGATTGTTGTCGGTGTTATCTGTCATGGTCTCAATAGGGCCCCCTGAATGGGAGAAGTGTAGCATGGACCAGGGGCTTGTCGCACGGACGAACACGGACAAATACGGTATGGCGAAGTTTGAGGAGGACGGTCCAACCAAGCCGGCAGGGATGCCGGCGCTCCCAGCGGGGACAAGGCCGGGGCTGGAAGACCCGGCCTACTGGGGCCGCCGTGCCGTCGCAATTCGGTGTATGCCCGCGAGGTCTGCCACATGGCCCGTGTTTGTGAAGCCCGCCTCGGTCAGTAAGGCCGCCACCGCGTCATACTGCTTCTCGCCGATTTCGAGGGCGATGCCGCCACCCGTACTCAGGTGTCCCGCTGCCTCCGCAATGATACGTCGCACGCAGTCCAAGCCGTCTTCTCCTGAGAGCAGTGCGCCCGGGTCTTCATACTCGGTGATGTCCGGTGCGAGCGTGCCCCACTCCCCCTTCTCCACGTAGGGCGGGTTGGCGGTGATGAGGTCGAAGGGGGGCTCATCGGATGGGAGCGCGTCAAACAGGTCGCCTTGCAACACGCGCACCTGAACGATTGTGCGTGCGGCGTTTTCTTGGGCCAGGACCACGGCTTCGGGCGCGATGTCCACGGCGGTCACATCGCTGGCGGGCAGTTCATGGGCCAGGGTGACGGCCACACACCCGCTGCCGGTACACAGGTCCAGGATGCGGATGGGGCGTCCCGCTTCCTTGGCGAAGGCCAGGGCGGTCTCCACAAGGTGCTCTGTTTCGGGCCGGGGAATGAGCACCGGGGGGCGCACGAGAAAGTCGAGCGAATAAAACTCCCGATGGCCAAGAATGTAGGCCACAGGCTCGTGGGCAAGGCGTCGTTGCAGATACTTTTCGAAGGGTCCGACGGGGCCGGAGTCGCGAAAGCGGGCGATGAGCGCCGAGCGGGACAGACCCAGGGCATGGGCAAGAAGCAGTTCTGCGTCGAGCCGGGGGGATTCGGAAAGGGGCGCGAGCCGCGTTGCGGCGTCGCGTATCACGTCGCCGTAGGAAAAGGTCATGTCAGAACCTTCAGAATATCCATATTATTCGCTTGCTCGCTCTCAATCTTGCTCTTAATCTTGCTCTTGCTCCAAATCCACCAAAGGGTCTGGATTTCCATATTCCGCCATTTCTTCCCTGGCCGCTTGCGGGTACTCGGTCATTTTGGACAGCATATTCACAATTGAAAACAGTTGCGCTTTACCGGGAGTAATCTCATCCGACAGGAAAGCGCCAACGGCCACCAGCACATCCAATGCTGCGGCACTCTCCATGGCGGAACCACGAGCGATCTCGAAGAATCGCCTGCGGTCAGCCGGGGAACGTTTTCCATTGCCTTCAGCAATATTGAGGGCAATGGATTGACTGGACCGAAGTAATTGATCTCTTGTGCTGCCAAATGGACTTTGCAGCCGAGGCACCAACTTTGCCACAAAGGCGACAAATTCTATGCTCTTTTGATAAACGATGAGTTTCTCGTGGTCGAAATACATGCCTGTTCTCCGCGCTGAAAGAACATTAGAGCAAGAGCAAGAGCAAGAGCAAGAGCAAGAGCAAGAGCAAGAGCAAGAGCAA
>CAZOMH010000746.1:0-2540 GCA_964580415.1 uncultured Nitrospirales bacterium | reverse complement strand
GCCGTCCTTGGCCGGTGCGGCTGCGGCCGGGTCAATGCCGGGGAGCGCGTTGGTCTTGCCCTCCACAAAGTCGAGCACGTTTTCCGCCTGTGCGGAAATGTGCCGGATGTCCAGCGTGATATGGGCGTCTATCTTGCTCTCTGTGCGGATAACGCAGCCCAAAATCACGGTCATCATGGCCAACGTCCCTGCAAAGACAACTCTTTTCATGCATTTGTTCCTTATGCGCGGCACACCCGTTTCCGGTGCGCGCGCCGACAACAGCCCGGCGCATGCCAATCCGTCCAGGAAAGTGATTCCACCAATTCATTGTAATCTTTATTTCTCCGCCTTCTCCACCGCCGCACCGGCGCTGCGCGCGCGCAGCGCTTCCAGCAAAGCGCCCGGGTCGGCCTTGATGTCCAGCGTCAGGTTCAGTTTCTCGCTTTCCAGCCGTGCTGTGCCCGTGATGCGGCCGTCTTCAAGCCCCAGCCTGACCGTTGCGCCGGAAAAGGCAATCTGCCCCGCATCGCCGACCGCGTCCCGCAGCATGTCGCCAACCTGTTTGCCGCCGGACATGCCCGCGAGGTATTCGCTCGCGAGCAACTGTTCCACCAGGTCACGGTTCATCGTCACGCTGCCGTCGCTCTTCAGGTCCACGTCGAGCGCGCGCAACCCGTTCAGATCGAGCGACGCGGACACACTACCGCCCACCAATCCGGTCAACTGCGTCGAGGGCGGTTTGTATTCCCTGGTAAACACGTCCAGATCGACCTTTTCGACGGCGGCATTGAACGAGACCGGCAGCGCCGCGTCCAGCGGCGTCAACCGTGCATCCCCTTTTACCGTACCGCCGAACAGGCCAAACCCGGCCTGCTCCACCACCGTTTCCGCGCCATAGAGGCGGAACGCAGCATGTATTGCGTGAAGCGTTGCCCCGGCGGCGGTGGCCTCGTCGGCCGCCACGGTGCCGGACCCGGCGGCAGCGTCGCCCCAGTTCAACTGTCCCTTGGCGGTGAAGCCCTTGACGGAGCCCCGGCCAGCCGGCAAATCCAGACGCGCAAAAGCGGCGGTGTATTCAATCGCTTCCTGCGGACCGGGCCCGGGCCAGGTCACGGCGGCGCACCGCGCGCTGGCATGCCCCTCGGCCGCGGCCAGCCAGCCTTTGGACACCAGCGGTGCCAGGCCCGTCTCAAGCACCAGGCTGGAAGCCGAAAGGCGCTTTTCCGACCAGGTGAACTTTTCCGCCTTGAAGGTCGTGTCCTCACCCAGCGCAGCCTCGACCGGCCCCACCGTCAACCCCTTCTTGTCGTCATGCACCGGCGCGGACAACTTTAACCCGGTGCCGTAGGGGATGCCGAAACCACCCCATCCCAGCGTCTCAAACACGGCGCGAAACGGGTCTGCCTTGATGTTGCCCAGAGGGTCCCGCAGGAATTTCGCATTAACCGTCGCCGTGCCCAAAAGCTCCGGCATGCCCGCCATCTTGGCGATAGGCGCCAGATCGATGGGACCGGTCACGGCGACCACGGTGCGGCCTGTGGCCGCGTCATAGCGCAACCCCGCAAACGCCAGCGCCGTGCCCTCGCCCATGGACGCTTTCAGCTCGCCCGACAGTGTTCCCTGCGCCCAGTCGCCCTTTGCCTGCACGGCAAGCGGTTCACCCGCGCCTTCGGCGGGCCGCAGCAGCACGTCTTCAGAGAAGTTCCAGCCTTCCTGTGCGGGACCCAGTTCGGAGGCAATGGACACCGTCGCGAAGGGCAGGTTATTGCCAATCCACCGTCCCCAATCACCGGGAAGTAGCGCGGCCGCCTGTTCCCGCGCCCAATCGTCCAGCTTTGCGCCGAGCACCCAGCCCTTCTCCCGTGCGCCCCAATGGAACCGTACCGGCGGCAGGTCGTTGATGAGCGCCGTTGCGGCAAACTGGGCATCCTTGGGCGGTTCCACACTGGCCAGTTGCACATCACCGAAAAACCACGGCGACTTGACAGGCCCCACGGCCAGACCCTTGAAGCGCGATTGCAGGTCAAGCTTTTCCAGTGCCCATCCGTCGGGGGTGCGCTGCAAATGCGCCTGCACATCGGGACATTCCAGCGCGGTGAAGCGCACCGGCAAGAACGCCGCCGAAAGTTCCGCCCAAATGGGCTGGCGCAGCACCGAATCCCTGATTGACACGTCCGCCGCACTGTCCCGGCCTTCATGGGACAGCCGCACGGCCCCTTGGATGCGGTCCTCTTTCGGCAGGCGAAGGTCCACCTCGGCGGCATAGCCGGCTTCGCTGGACGCGACCTGCACCCGGATGCGGTTGTTGGAAAAAGTCTGCGGTGCGATACCCGGCAAAGTCCAGCGAATCTCCGCATCGTCACCCGCCAGCCCCACCGTGTACCGCTGAAGCGATTCGGTCGTGGCCGTCAGCACCAGCCCCGCCGCCCCGGTTCCTTCCACCGCAAACGACACGCCGGGGAGTTCGGTCCTCAGACGGATGGGCGCCACCGTGATATTCACCGGCGTAAAGGGCAGCAGGTCCAGGCCCGACGAGGGCTGCGCCATGAACCGCTTTA
>CAZOMH010000745.1:0-2543 GCA_964580415.1 uncultured Nitrospirales bacterium | reverse complement strand
CCCGGAGGAAAGGTGCTGGTGGTCGGCGGGTGGAACGTAAGCGCCTATCTGTCGAGCGCTGAGCTGTATGACCCTCAATCCGGGACGTGGACGGAGACAGGCTCTCTAAACGTAGGACGGGTAACTCACAAGACGGTCTTGTTACCTAATGGGAACGTGCTGGTTTCGGGTGGCTACGGTGCGAGCGGCTACCTCGCCAGCGCGGAGCTTTACGAACCCACCAACGGATTATGGACTGTGATCGAGCCCATGGGCGGCGCTCGATCAGAGCATGCGTTGGTGGTGCTGCCCGGAGGGAAGGTACTGGCGGTCGGCGGGTGGAATGAAAGCGCCATTCTGTCCAGCGCTGAATGGTTCGACCCTGCCGTTGGGAAGTGGAGCGCGTGTGGAGCGTTGAACCGCGCTCAGGCGGATCATACGGCAACGCTGTTGCCGGACGGAAGGGTGCTGATCGCAGGCGGGGTCAATGAAAGTGGCGGGTGTGCCAGCGCTGAGCTGCTCGACGTGGGCCTTGGCTATGACGCGTCATGGCAGCCGCAGATCGTTGCCTTGACTTCGCCCTTAGGGCTGGGCAGCCAGCTGACGCTTTCCGGAACCGGCATCAGGCGCTATGTCGGTGCGTCAGGCGGAACGACCCAGTCCTCGGAAAGCGGCTGTCCCGTGCTCCAGCTGCGCAGCGTTGAGAGCGGACAGTCTCTGGTCGTGCCGGTCACGGCCTGGTCCTCAAACACCTGTACGTCCGCAGTCGTGAGCGGACTGACGCCGGGCTGGACCTTGGCGACGCTGTTTGTCGGCGGAATACCCAGTTGCTCAAAAGTCGTTAAGCTCTTCCTGCCGAATCGGGCGCCGACCGATATTACGTTAGCTCCGGCAGAAATTGATGAGAATATGGCGGCAGGCACGGTCGTCGGAACCTTCAGCAGCGCGGATCCTGAGAAATACGACACGCACGCCTATAGCTTTTCGGCTGGTCCGGGTGACACGGACAACGGCTATTTTAACATCGAGGGCGATACGCTCAGAACCTCTGTCAGCCTCGACTTCGAAGCCAAAAGCAGTTGCAGCATACGTGTGCGTTCGACCGATCAGGACGGGCTGTATTGTGAGAAAGCGTTGACCGTCGGAGTGAACAACGTGCCAGAGCCGTCTATTGTAACGTTCAACCCTAATGGCGGCACGGTGTTCCCGGCGAGCATCATCGTGACGAACGGTATGGCTTACGGAGAATTGCCGACACCGATTCGTGCCGGATATACGTTTGGAGGTTGGTGGACCGTCTCAGACGTGTATTATATTCATCGGCGGGTGGCAACGGGTGACAGGGTGGAGGCTCCTTCGGATCACACCCTCTGTGCGCGCTGGGACTTCGCCTATTCGGTCGTTGGCGATGCCGTCATCATCACCGGTTATCTCGGAATGGGCGGTGAGGTGACCATCCCGGAGGCCATTGAAGGACTGCCCGTGACGAGCATCGCGGACTTCGCCTTCTTCGGCGCAGACCTGTTCCGTGTTACGGTTCCTCCCCATGTCACCCATATCGGAGCCTCGGCGTTCGACTGGTGCTTCGGTCTGATGAGCGTCTATTTCAAAGGAAATGCCCCGCACGCGGGCTCGGGGGTTTTTGGCTCCGACTATGATGTCACGGTCTACTATATGCCGGACACCATGGGCTGGGGCGAGACGTTTGCCGAGCGACCAGCCGCCCTGTATCTGCCGTTCGATTATGTTTCCGACGGATATGGCATCACCATCACCCGCTATACGGGGGAAGGCGGTGCGGTGGTCATTCCGCGTAACATTGAGGGGCTGCCGGTTCTCTGTATCCGCGATACCGCATTTGAGGACTGTGTTAATTTGGTGAGCGTCACCGTGCCCGGAAACTTACTGAGCATAGGAAACGCCGCGTTTGCAAATTGCACAAACCTCGCGAGCGTGACATTTGCAGGCAACGTCGTCTATATCGGCGACTTTGCCTTCTCCAACTGTTCCCGCCTTGACAGCGTCTTTTTTACGGATAACGCGCCCTATTATGGGTACGATGTGTTCTCTGCCGCTGATAACGTAACGGTCTATTACCTTCCTGGTACGCTCGGATGGGAGTACGGCTTTGCCTGGCGGTGGCCCGTGCAGTGGAGCCCGCGCATACAGGCCGTCGGCGCCCCGGCTGCAGGAGGCGCGGGAGGATTTTCATTTTGTATTAGCGGGAACATGAAGATCCCCGTGAAGATTGAAACGTGCACAAGCCTCAAAGAGAGCCTGTGGGTCTCGCTGCAGTCGGCCATCCTTGAGAATGGCACATACACGTTCAGAGACCTGACGTGGACAAACCGCCCCGCCCGGTTTTACCGCGTGCGTATGCCGTGATGACGCAGCGGCCCCGTGCGCGGTACGCCGGCGATACTTCTTGTCTTCCCGCTGCCGCGCTGATACCGTTTTCGACATGATAGTGCCGGATCTCTCCAGACGCTCGTTTGTAATAACCTCGTTTGCCGTTGCGGCGGGCGCGCCGCTGTTGGCGAGGCCGACTGCGGCGCGGTCGGCCG
>CAZOMH010000744.1:0-2547 GCA_964580415.1 uncultured Nitrospirales bacterium | reverse complement strand
GGGGGGGAGCTCCGCAATGCGGTGGGGACCAACCATGTTTTTGAAATGCGTCAGGGTGACGTGTCTCCATCATTCCGAAAGCCGCTGGCCGTTGTGCCGGAGTGGGCGGGGCTTCCGGTGGCGACGCGCGGCATCCGCGCCAACAACGGTTCGGCTCTCTTCGGGGCGGGGGGGCATGGGTTCCTGTGTGCGCCCGGGATGGGGCGCCGACTGGGGTTAACGCACAGTTTCACGGTTGAAGGGTGGTTGCGAAAGGCGTGTGATCCGGCGCCGGGCGCGTGCTTCCGCCTTTTTGGTGCCGGGCAGGCGTCAGGGGCGGGATGGGGCGTGTCGTTGCGCACCGAAGGCGGCAAGACGCGGTTCCATGTCCGTGCGGATTGTCCGCAGGACCGTCTCGTGTTTGACCAATGTTTCCAAGCGTCGGAAGTGTCGGGCGATTACGACTGGATGCATGTGGCCGTGGTGTATGACGCCGCACGTGCCGCGACGGGGGTCTGGGAACTGTTTGTGAACGGGACGGCACGCGGAATGGTGACCAACACCGTGAAACCCAACGTTTCGCAAGGGGTTGACGATTTCGTGCTTGGCGGGAGCGCGGCGGGGGACACATTCGAGGGTCAGGCAAATCTCTGGCGGGTGAGCGACGAGGTTCTGCCGCCCGCGCGTTTTTTGAACGCATCGGTGGTAAGGACGCTTGCGTATTGGCCGTTGGACGCGGCTGTGGGAGGGGGGGTGGATCTTACTGACAAGGCGGGGGGAGACCACACGCTTTGTCCGGGTAAGGACGGCGGAGTATCAGGTTCTGCCGAACAGGCGGTAGCTCGCGTTCAGAATCGTCTGCCGCCGTTTGGACGGGGTATCCGCGATGTGCAGGCAAACTCGGGTAGCGTGCGTCTTGCGGGTGAGATTGGCCGGCGCAGTCTTCTGGTCGCGCCGGACTTGGGGCTGCGGTGTGATCTCACCAACAGTTTCACGGTGGAAGGATGGTTCAGGAAAGAGGGTAATCCAGATGAACGCTATTGGTGTTTGGCTGGGGCGCGCGACGATTCGAACGGGTGGACACTGTCGTTGCGTCCGGATGGGAGCGGGGTGCGTTTCCATCTGCATGTCAGCGACGTGAACCAAGGCGGGCGGTTGCAGTTTGAACAGTTCTTTCACAACGCCGAAGTTTCAAGAAACACGGGGTGGTGTCATGTGGCGCTGGTCTACGATCACTTGCGTGGCGGATGCGGGGTGTGGGAACTGTTTCTGGACGGGGTATCTCAGGGGGATATCCGGAATCCGGCGCCGCCGGACCGGTCACACGGCTGGCGGGATTTCAGCTTGGGAGGGAGGGCCTCGTTCTCAAATTCATACATGGGGGGAATGGATTGCTGGCGGGTGTCTGACGGACCGTTGGCTCCGGAGCAGTTTCTCTGCAACGTGCCGGATGCCGGACGCCGGTCGGCGAGGGTTCCTGATAATGACCCGCGCCAGATGGCAGGCGGGTTGTTGATTCCTGCGGGAACCGCTTGTGGGCAACCCTCTCTGGATGTGGTGCGTGACGGCACGTGGGTGTGTGTGCTGACGGCCGGTTCGGGCGGGGTTGGACAACGAGTGGTGTCGACGGTCAGCAGGGACAAGGGGAAAACCTGGTCGTCGCCGGTCGAGATCGCTTCTGCAAAAGGGGCGGGTGAAGGATGTGCGACCTGTCTGGTGACGCCGTTTGACCGGATCTATGCGTTTTATTTGGAAGGGGGTCACACGGTTGCGGCGATACCCGGGAAGACCAATCGTGTGGAATCGGCGGCGCGGGGCGGATGTTTCTTCAAATATTCGGATGACGGCGGAGTGACATGGTCGCGGGAGCGGAACCGTATTCCGCTCCGGGCTGCCGGTGCGGCGGCACGCAGTTTTTGGGGGCTCGGCAAACCGGTGCTCTCGGATGGAGGGGTATGCTTCGCGTTCACCACGCGGGTGGAAGGCGGGACGGAGGGTGAGGGCTGGGTGGCAGTGTCCGACAACATCCTGACCGAGCGTAATGCGGGACGTGTACGGTTCACCGTGCTGCCGGAAAGCGGGAACGGTATCCGCAATCCGGAGTTCGGGCCGGTTCAAGGGGGGCATCGTCTTGTTGCCCTCGGCAGCAACACGCTGTTTTGTGCGTATCGTACGGAAGGTTTGCCTGCGCAGAGTGTCAGCCGTGACGGCGGGCGCACCTGGACGTTACCGGAACGCATGACCTATGGGGCTGGGCAGCGGGTGATAAAAGCGGATGGTACGGGAGTCAACGTGTTCAGGACCCGGGCGGGGCGTTATTTGGCGTGTTACCGGAATTCCGTTGTGCCGCCGCAGAGCGGCCACATGCCCATCCTCCTCATGGGCGGCCAGCTTGATGGCAACAACGTTCTCCAGTGGTCTGAACCGGAAATGCTCGTGTATGATCCGAAACATGGCGGCGAGATCGTTTGCGGCGACCTGCTTGAGCAAGACGGACGGTTCTGGTTTGCCGCAACACAGGCGGGTGTGGTCCGGATGGTTGAGGCGAGCCGGAGCTTGCTGGAAGGG
>CAZOMH010000743.1:0-2548 GCA_964580415.1 uncultured Nitrospirales bacterium | reverse complement strand
TGTACGAAAGCCTCCTGCCGCTGTCAGGGGACTATGAGGTCTGGCGCGGCCTGGTGCCTGACTTTTCCCTCGACAAGGCCCGTGAAATCTTCGGCGGTTACCATGACCGCGAGTTCGTGAAGAAGGGCGTTGGCAGTTTCAAACTCGACGAGTGCGACAATCAGCCCAACAAAAAAGACCCCTGGTCCTTCCCCGAACTGAGCGCATTCCCCTCCGGCATGGACGGCGAGCAAATGCACTGCCTCTTCGGCACGCTCTACCAGAAGACACTCAACGATGTCTTCCATGCCAACAATCTCCGCACCTACGGCAAGGTCCGCTCGTCCCATGCGCTGGCCGCGCCGATGCCCTTTGTGCTCTACAGCGACCACTATGCCCACAAGGACTTCATCCGTGGCATCGCCAACTGCGGCTTTTCCGGCATCCTCTGGCAGCCCGAAGTGCGCAACTGCGACTCCATCGACGACCTCCTGCGCCGCGCCGAGACAGTCATCTTCGCGCCGCAAACCGTCTTCGACTCGTGGTTCCTCAAACTGCCCCCCTGGATGCAGATCGACACGGACAAGAACAACGCGGGCGAGCTGCTTCCAAACTATCAGGAGGTGGAGGCGAAAATCCGCGATCTGGTCCAATGGCGCATGCGGTTGATCCCCTACCTTTACGCCGCATTTGACGACTATGCCCAAACGGGCGAACCGCCCTTCCGTGCCCTCAATATGGACTGGCCCCAGGACAAGAACCTGCGCGACGTCGACGACGAATACATGATGGGCCCGTCCATCCTCGTCGCCCCAATGACCAAGGACCAGACTACGCGAAAGGTCTACCTGCCCGAGGGCGAGTGGTACGACTTCTGGACGAACGCGAAATACGAAGGGGGCAAGGCCCACGACATCACCGCGGCGGTCGAGACCATCCCGGTCTTCGTCAAATCCGGTTGCATCATCCCCCTCGCCGACCCGGTCGAACACGTCACCCCGGAAACCGTATTCAACCTCGAAGTCCGCATTTACGGCAAAGACCCCGCCGATTTCACCCTCCTCGAAGATGACGGCATCAGCATCACCGGCCCGTCCAACCGGGTCACCCTGCACCACAAGTCCGGCAACACCGGCAATGTCGAGCGCAAGGGCAATTTCAAGGGTGAGCGCTACACCGTAAAGGAGTGGACGGTGGTGGGGGAGTAGTGGCCGTTCACAGACAGCGGAAGGCATTCAAACAGGCACGAACTGGATGCGCAGGATTGACCATGATCATGCCCCATTCTATCCTGTGCATCCTGTGTGTCCGTGTCAAATAGTGGCCTGTTTTTTCCGTGCGATTCCGTGCTGTTCCGTGGTTAAAATGCTTTCCTTTGGCTGCGGCTTCGCCGCTCCGGACCTTCATGGTCCAAAACGGTTTTATCCTGCCTTCACACCGGCTTTCGCATCTCCCATTCCTCCGACGCGCAAATGTCCGGAATTCCAATGTCCGCCACGACCAGCCGCCCCGTATAGTATTCCGCCGACGGAACAAGCAGGCCCTTCTTTGCAAAGGCAAAGGTTACTGTGATGTCCGCCCGGACACACGCCCCGCAGGGTTCGCCCGTGTCCGCGTCCAGCCCCGAAGGCATATCCACCGCAATGGTCATGGGGCCGTGCGGCCATGCCTCGATGACCGCCCGCGCCGTGCCGCGCACCTCGCCAGAGATGCCCGTGCCCAGCAGCGCATCAATGATCGTTGCACGGTCAACGAGGTCCGCCACGGCCCTTGCCGCAGTCTTGGCCTCATGCGCGGCCACGATCTTCCCGCCCAGCCGCAGGTACACCTCCATGAACGTCTTTGCATCGCCGGTAACCTGCGCCGGCTCCGCCGCCAGCACCACCGTCGGCTCCAGGCCCGCCAGCAGCGCAAACCGCGCGACCACAAACCCGTCCCCGCCGTTGTTGCCCTTACCGCAGACAATCCCCACCGGCCCGGCGCTGATCTCACGAAACACCGCCGCCCCCGCATTGTCCATCAGCACCGCCCCGGGTATGCCCAACTCCTCAATACAGCGCCGGTCCGCCTCGCGCATCTGCGCCGCCGTCAGCACGATCATGGGATAAACCTTTCACAGGCGGAGAAAACAAGAAAGGACGCGGGAATCATGGGGGTGATGGGAATTATGGGAATGGCCGCAGTCCGTCTCTTTGACCAAACTGGAGGCCCGATTTCTTCCATGTTTCCGATAGCTCCCATACTTCTCATAAATCCCATACTCCCTCAGTACTGCACCCGCACGCGGTAGGTCAATTCCGCCGTCTCGCCCGCCTTTATGGGCAGGCTGAACACCGCGGTGGAAGCGTCCTTCTTCACAAAGTCCGCCGACTTCTCGATAATGTTCCACATGCCCGGCATCGGCTCGACCACGTCCACCGTAACCGGCACCTCCTTGTGGTTGCGCACGGTGATGTGGAACGCGGACTCGTGAGACGTCGAACTCAGCACCTTGTAGTCCGACTGGATGCGGTCGGCCACCACATCAAAGGCCTTGCCCATGCGCAGCCGCACCGTCTCATCCTTGGCC
>CAZOMH010000742.1:0-2556 GCA_964580415.1 uncultured Nitrospirales bacterium | reverse complement strand
TCTTCACGGCCGGCTTCTTCGCGGCTGCCGGCTTCTTCGCGGCAACGGCCTTCTTCACGGCCGGCTTCTTCGCGGCTGCCGGCTTCTTCGCGGCAACGGCCTTCTTGGCGGCCGGCTTCTTCGCAACGGCCTTCTTCGGTGCATCTGCCATTATGTGTCTCCTCCTGTTAGCTGACCTCACTTCCGCGTTTCTCGGCGATTGCGCCGGGCAACTCACCCGGACGCCCGCCCGCCGCCACACACGAGTGTGAACGGCGCACTCCCACAGGCCTGCTCAGGCCCGCAAAAGGCAGGGGGGAAGGGTTCGGATCCCTTTCGCTGTTCTCCCGCGCATCATGCGCGCTTTCGTTGTCGCGCGCCTCACCCGTATGAGACTTCAACGAGTGTCTTATCCCGTTGATCCGAACGCAGCGATTCAACTTTCACGCCAATTTGTGTAACAAACAAAGATAAAAAATGCAAGCACTTTTTTTGCCGCGCCCAAAAAATGTTTCTCCGAACGCCCGTTTTCGCCGTAATCGCGGCGCGCGCGGCGCGCCTCAGCAGGCACGCGCGCGCACGGTCCGCCGCGCGCCGTTTGCCGCGCGCGCGTTCTGCGCGGATTCAGCAGCCGTTTCTTCCGGCATGTGCGAATAGCCGCATAAACAGGGCACGAAACGCATACAGCGCGGCCGTGTCAGTCGAGTGTTGAGGCGCGGTAACCGGGCCGCCTCTCCATGATCTTCTTCCATCGCCCGCCTGTCGGCGTGCCCGCGTTGTCGCGGACGATCACGGTTCCGCCGCGCGACTGATCATCGATGCGGACTTTGCCCGTCACAAGGTTTTCGCTCGCGATCACACGCTCAACATCTGCACCGATGCGCAACTGTTTGCCGTTTTCCATGAACTCGCAGCCGCGCACAACCAGCGATCCGCCGAGCGCGTCTATCGACGGCTGGCTCTTGTCATCGGCCCTTTCGAAGCCTTTTGGCGCGTGTCCCCACTGCATGAAGGAGCAGTCGCTGAAGCCCACCGTGCCCACGCCGTCGATTACCGCATTGCGCCGGGCCGGTCCCCAGAACGCACAGTTCACAAAGCGTATCGTTCCCGCGTGCGTCTTCTCCACGCGGATCATCGTGGGGTCCGGGCCGTGAAACGAAACAAACTCGCCGTTGGTGATGAGCACGCCCATCGGCGCGGTGTCTTCCGCGACCAGCGACGTGCGGCAGTCGTCCGCGCCGATGCCCAGGAAGTTGCCGTTGCAGGCGCCCTGCCTGGTCTTGATGAATTTGTATCCCACGTCGTAGCCGAAACAGAAGGTGTTGATGACGTAATGCCAGTCGGTGCGGCCGAAGACAAAGCCTGTTCCATGCTCGAACTGCCACCGGTATACAGGCGTGCCCATCGTCCACCAGGGATTCCAATGCACGTTCTCGATGCGGCCGATGTCATAGATTTCATTGACATACAGGCCGATATGGATGGGCTGTCCGTGGATGTTGCGGATCAGGGCGCGCTGGTTTTTCGACGCATCAATGCCGTTGTAGGGGTTGAGGAGCTGAACGTCCATGATCGCGGGGTTGTTTCCGCGCATGGCGACCGCATACGGATAGGGTGTCGGCTCGGCCGCATCGGGTTTCTGCTCCGTATAGTGTACTGTGAACCCCTGAAACGTCGCGTTGTCCAGGAGGGTGATGAACGGCGCGCCGTCTTCCGATCCGGCGCCGCAGCGCGGCTCGAGCACGCTGCCGTACACGGGCAGCGGCGCGCCCGCGTCGCGCGTGCCCGTGTGTGACGGGGAATAGGCGAACGTGCCGCGCAGTGTGACGTTTGACGGCACCGTGAGCGCCCCGTCAAAGCGGTAGCGCCCCGAAGGGGCCTCGACAATCCCGCCGTTCGCGGCCGCCGCCGCATCAAGCGCTCTTTGGAACTGGGCGGTGCAGTCCTCGCTGCCGTCCGCCGTGACTCCGTATTCCATCACGTTGCGGGTCATGGGGTTTCCGGACACGGGTGTCGCCAACGCGGGGTCGGCGTGCAGCGACAAAACAAGAACGAGTGCGGCAAGTGTCATGCGGTATTTCCTTCGGCCATGTTTCATTAGACCCGGTTGAGCCCGTCTGCGGGCGACTTTGTGCTGCGCAATCCGCCAAAACCCGCTGCGCGCCGTCCGGGCGGTTCCCGTCCTACGCGGCAGGCATCGGCATCAAGAATAACTGTCCAAACGTCGGCACGACCTTTCTATTCCGGGGCGCGACTCAGGACTCGTGCGGCTCTGCGTTCCGGCGCACGCCCGTCACGCGGCCCGCATTTATCACCGTGGGCCGCCGCATGAAGACCGTTTCCAGGCTCGGGAGCCTGTCCACCGCCTCATGCCGCTGGCTGTAGGCGGCGATCAGGTGCAGCGTGAGCAGCAGCCGCGCCGTGCGGTGCTGGCGCTCGGCGGCATGATAGATGCCAATGCCGTGCGCGCAGGCATGCGCGATCCGGTCGGTGCAGGCAGAGGGACGGCGTGCGTCAATCTCGGACCATTCAAACAGGTCCAGCTCCGCCGTTCTTGGCGTTGCCGTGCGCTCGCGG
>CAZOMH010000741.1:0-2563 GCA_964580415.1 uncultured Nitrospirales bacterium | reverse complement strand
CCGCCAAGGGTTTGAACAGTTACCATCTGACCAGCGACGGCACCGCGATGTCCTACCGGACCCGCGTGCGCACGCCGAGCTTTGCCAGTCTGCAAATGCTCCCGCTGCTGGGCAAGAACGTCCGGGTCTCGGACATGCTGGCCATTCTCGGCAGCATGGACTACGTCCTGGCCGATGTGGACCGCTGACATGAGAAAGATCGTCGTCATTGCGGGCGAAGCGAAGCAATCTCCTGCCCGCCAGAGTCTGGCGGGCGGGCCTTGGACACAAGAGATTGCCGCGTCGGGCTTTGCCCTCCTGCCAAGAGAATGTGGGACAGGCACCCTCGCCTGTCATCCCAAGTCGCCGACCACGGTCCGACAGCCGAGGGCGGCTGTCCTACATTCCGGAACCGGCTTTCTTCGGCGAATCGCCGCAAATGCCGGTCTGAAGCTCGCAATGACGGAACGGGGGAACTGACGCCGTGCTGACAACGGAAACGAAAAACGAAATCCTCGCGGAACTCGCCCACAACGAGACCAACCGCATGGCCTGCATTGAGGCGCTCAAGATCGCCCAGCGCGAACACGGCTGGGTCAGCGACGAGGACCTGTGCGAGGTCGCGCAACTGCTCGAACTGACCCCCGACGAGGTGGAGGGCGTGGCGACCTTCTACAACCTCATCCGCCGCCGTCCCGTCGGACGCCATGTCATCCTGCTCTGCGCGAGCGTGAGCTGCTGGGTAATGGGCTATGCCCAACTCCGCGCCCGGCTGCTGCAAATGCTCGGTGCTGAACCGGGCCAGACCACCGCCGACGGACGCTTTACCGTGCTGGAGAACCAATGCCTGGGCGCCTGCGACCATGCGCCCGTGTTCATGATCGGCGATGATCTGTACCATGATGCCGACCCGGAAAAACTGGACGACATTCTGGCAAAATACGCGTAGAAAACCGCTAAAACGGAGGTTGTACCTGTATATGGCGACGCTATTTGGAGTGCGGTGGCAGAGCGAAGCGGCGATACCGCTTTGGCTGACCAACACCATAATTCCATCCGTCGCGTCCCGGCCGCAGGAAAGCCAAAGCGGTGTCGTTGCCACCGCACTCCAGAGATGCGCCGGTTCATATATTTGCCGCAACAACAGGCCGAACAACACTGGACACAATGACCGCATTTAACCAAGAACCCGATCCCGACCGACGCCCGCTGACTTCGAAGATTCAGCCGGACGGGCACGCCCTGTCGCTCAAGGCCTGCGAGCAGGCCGGCGGCTACCGCGCCGTGCGCAGGGTGCTCGCCGAAATGGCCCCGGGCGACGTGACGCAACTGGTCAAGGACTCGGGGCTGCGCGGACGCGGCGGGGCCGGCTTCCCCACCGGGTCCAAGTGGAGTTTTGTGCCCATGGGCGACAACGCGCCCCGGCCCAAGTACCTTGTCGTGAACGCCGATGAAATGGAGCCGGGCACCTTCAAGGACCGCCTCCTGCTGGAGGGTGATCCGCACCAGCTCATTGAAGGCGTCATCCTGGCCGCCTATGCGATCCAGGCGGACATTTCCTACATCTTCATCCGCGGCGAATATGTGCTGGCCGTACAGCGGCTGACCACGGCCCTCGCCGAGGCGCGCGAGGCCGGGTTGATCGGCAAAAACATCCTCGGCTCGGACTACAGCCTGGAGGTCCACCTGCACACCAGCGCCGGACGCTACATCTGCGGCGAGGAAACGGCCCTGATCAACGCACTCGAGGGACGCCGCGCCAATCCGCGGTCCAAACCGCCCTTTCCGCAGGTCTGCGGCCTGCGCGGCAAGCCCACCATCGTAAACAACGTCGAGACGCTCTGCAACCTGCCGCACATCGTGAACAACGGTGTCGACTGGTTCAAGGGTCTGAGCCTTACCCCCAACGGCGGCACCAAGATTTACGGCGTCAGCGGCAAGGTAAAGCACCCCGGCCTGTGGGAACTGCCCATGGGCACCACCGCGCGCACGATTCTGGAAGAGCATGCCGGCGGCATGCGCGACGGCCTGACGCTTCGCGCCATCATTCCAGGCGGCGCGTCCACCGACTTTCTGCCGGAGTCGCAGCTCGACATGGCCATGGACTTCGACACGGTGGCGAAGGCGGGCAGCCGCATGGGCACGGGCACCATGATCGTGCTCGACGACCGAACCTGTCCCGTGGGAATGGTTCACAACCTGATACGGTTCTTTGCTTCTGAATCCTGCGGATGGTGTACCCCCTGCCGCGAAGGACTGCCGTGGGTCGAGAAGATTCTGGAGGCGATGGAGCAGGGCGGGGGGCAGCCGGGCGATTTGGAGCAGCTTTCCCGGCATGCCACCATGCTGGGCGCGGGCCTCACCTACTGCGCACTGGCCCCCGGGGCCATGGAGCCGCTGGGAAGCGGACTCAGGCTGTTCCGCGACGATTTTGAGAGTCATATCCGCGACAAGCGGTGCGGATGGAGCTGAGCGGATGCCGACGCTGTACATAGACAACGAACCCCATACCGTCAAGGACGGCCTCAACCTGCTTGAGGCCTGCCTGTCGCTCGGGTTCAACGTGCCCTATTTCTGCTGGCAT
>CAZOMH010000740.1:0-2569 GCA_964580415.1 uncultured Nitrospirales bacterium | reverse complement strand
CCGGGCCATAAAAGGGGGGGCTGGCGGGATCGGTGCGGCCGGAAAGGTTGGCGGCAGGGATGTCCTCCAATACTTCGCCCCGGTGGTAATGCGGGAACAGTGCCTGAACTGCCATGCGGACCAGGGCTACAAACCGGGTGAAATCTGCAGCGTGGCCAGTGTCTCCGTCCCGCTGGAGCCTTACCTGGCGCAGGGCCGCCTGAACATCCTGTCGCTGTCCGTGAAATTCCTGGTGCTGTACCTTCTGGGCCTGGCCGGGGTGGGCGGCGCACTGCGCAACATCGAGAAGCACGTCGGCCGCAGCGAGCGCACACAAGCCGCGCTGCGGGAAAGCGAGGAGCGGCTGCGGGACATCATGTTCAGCATGGCGGACTGGGTATGGGAGGTGGATGAACACGGCGCCTACACTTACAGTTCGCAAAAAGGCGCCGACCTGTTTGGCCAATCCAGTGACGATCTCATTGGAAAGACGCCGTTTGATTTCATGCCGCCCGACGAGGCAAAACGCATTGCAGAGATATTCGCCGGGCTTGCGTCCAAAAGAGCACCCATAAAGGACCTGGAGAACTGGAACATCACCAGGGACGGCAGGAAAATCTGTGTCCTCACCAACGGTGTGCCGGTACTGGACCCGCAGGGCAATCTCAAAGGCTACCGGGGGGTGGACACCGACATCACCGCCCGCAAGCGGGTGGAAGAACGGCTGCGCGAAAGCGAGACAAAACACCGCCTGCTTATCGAAAACAGCCATGACATTATATATACCCTCTCCGCCGAGGGTGTGTTCACGTTCGTTTCCCCCGCGTGGACCGCACTGCTGGGGCATCCGCTGTCGCAGGTGTTCGGCCACGCATTCCGGGAATTTATCCACCCCGACGACCTGCCGGCCTGCGCGGCATTTGTACGGCGGGTACTCAAGACAGGGGAACGGCAGGACGGTATCGAATACCGGGTACGGCATGTTGACGGGTCTTGGCGCTGGCATACCACCAGCGCGGTCCCCCTGCGCAATGAATCGGGATGGGTCTTGGAGTTCGAAGGCATCGCCCGGGACGTCACTGAACGCAGGAGGGCGGAATCTGAACTTCAGGAAACCAACCGGGCACTGGAGGAGGCAACCGCCCAGGCCAGGGCAATGGCCCTGAAGGCCGAAACGGCCAATATCGCCAAGAGCCAGTTCCTGGCCAACATGAGCCACGAAATCCGCACGCCCATGAACGGAATTATCGGCATGACCGGTCTGCTGCGGGACACAAAACTGGATGACGAACAGCGCCACTACACCGAAATCGTGCGAAGCAGCAGCGAGTCGCTTCTGGCGCTGATCAACGACATACTGGACTTTTCCAAGATTGAAGCGGGCCGGCTCGAAATGGAAACGCTGGACTTCGATCTGCACGTCCTGCTGGACGACTTTGCCGCGTCAGTGGCCCTGTGCGCCCAGGACAAAGGACTGGAGTTTGTCTGCACGGCCGCCCCCGACGTGCCCGCGCTGCTTCGGGGCGACCCCGGACGGCTGCGCCAAATCCTCACCAATCTGGCGGGCAACGCCGTAAAGTTCACCCATCAGGGCGAGATCGTGGTCAAGGCCGGCCTGGTGTCCGAGGACAACACCGGGGTAAGACTGCGTTTCTCCATCAGGGACACCGGCATCGGCATTCCAAAGGAAAAACAGCCGCTCCTGTTCCAGAAGTTCACCCAGGCGGACGCATCCACCACGCGCCAATACGGGGGGACCGGCCTGGGTTTGGCCATCTCAAAACAGCTTGCCGAACGCATGGGCGGTGCGATTGGCATCGAGAGCGAAGAGGGAAAGGGTTCCGAATTCTGGTTCACGGTGCGGCTGGAAAAGCAGACCGGAGACGCCCAAACGGACATTCCCCCGTCCGCAGACATGCGCGGAATACATGTCCTCATCGTGGACGACAATGCCACCAACCGTGAAGTGCTGACGGCCCAGGTAAGAACATGGGGGATACGCGCGGAAACGGCACCGGACGGCCCTTCCGGGCTGGAGGCGCTCCGGTCCGCACGCGACGCGGGGGACCCTTTCCTGATGGCTATTTTCGACATGCAAATGCCGGGCATGGACGGGGCCGCACTGGCCCGCGCCGTCAAGGCCGACGAGACGCTGAAGGACACCCGCCTGATGCTTTTGACCTCCCTGGGCCAGCGGGATGAAGACGGGCAGATGAAAGAATGTGGTTTTGATGCGTGCCTCACCAAACCTGTTCGGAAATCGGAGCTTCGGTACGGCCTGGCCGCCGTGGTGAACGGCACGGCATATGTGCGGCGTCCGCAGCAGTCCGCGGCTGGCCCCCGCATGATCCGGGAGGTTCACCGGGCCTCGGCGCGCATCCTCCTTGCCGAGGACAACATCACCAACCAGCAAGTGGCCATGGGCATCCTCAGGAAGTTCGGCATGCATGCGGAGGCGGTTGCCAACGGACAGGAAGCGGTCAAGGCGCTGGAAACCATCCCGTACGACCTGGTGCTCATGGACGTGCAGATGCCGGAGATGGACGGATTCGAGGCGACCCGGCTCATCCGCGATCCCGGTTCGCCGGTG
>CAZOMH010000739.1:0-2579 GCA_964580415.1 uncultured Nitrospirales bacterium | reverse complement strand
GTTGGTGTCCAGTTTCACCAGAAATCCCATTGCCTTCACCGTGTGCAGGAATGCGGGCAAGGCCTGCTGCAACGTCGGTTCACCGCCCGTGACCACCAACCCGTCCAGCTTCCCCTGCCGCCGGCGCAGATGCTGCAGCACGACCGATTCGGGAACGAGTTTCTCCTCCGGGGCCAACAACGGCAAGAGTGTGCCGTTATGACAGAACGGACAACGGAAATTGCACCCCTGGGTAAACACAATAGCCGCCGTTCGTCCCGGGAAATCGCTGAGCGTAAAGGGTTGAAAACCGCCGAATCTCATGCCCCGCACTCGATCCTGTACCGGCTGCGCATTTCAAACTCGGCCCGTTTTCCCTCGTTCCACTGGTTTACCGGGCGCAGGTAACCCACAATACGCGCGTATATCTCCGCCTTCTCGCCGCACAGGGGGCAGTGGTCCTGTTCGCCGCGAAGGTAACCGTGGCTTGGGCATACGGAGAAACTCGGCGAGACCGTGAAGTAGGGGAGATGGTAGTTCCGGCACACATTTCTCACGAAAGTGCGCACAGACTTCGGATCCGCCACAGACTCGCCAAGATACACATGCAGCACCGTGCCGCCGGTGTAACGCGACTGCAGCGCGTCCTGAAGATCGAGCACGGTGAACACGTCATCCGAATAGTCCACCGGCAACTGTGTCGAATTGGTGTAAAACGGTTCCACCCCCTGCGCCACGCCGTCCTCATTCGCAAAACGGATACCCGGGAACCGGTTCCGGTCCAGCCGCGCGAGCCGGTAACTGGTGCCTTCGGCAGGTGTCGCCTCCAGGTTGTACATGTTGCCTGTCTCTTCCTGGAACTGCGCAAGGCGGTCACGCATATGGTCCAGAACGCGCATCGCAAATCCGGCCCCTTCCTCCGTGCCAATGTCCTTGCCAGCGAGGTTGATGCAGGCTTCATTCATGCCCACCAGACCAATCGTCGAGAAATGGTTGTTCCAGTACTGGCCGTGCTTCTTGTGCATGTCCTGAAGATAGAACTTGGTGTACGGGTACAGGTTCTGGTCGGTGAACCCCTCAAGGATGCGCCGCTTGGTTTCCAGACTTTCCCGGGCAATGTCCATCAGCCGGTCGAGCCGCGCGATGAACTCGTTCTCATCCCGCGAAACGAAGCCCAGCCGCGGCATGTTTATCGTCACCACGCCCACCGACCCCGTCAGCGGGTTCGCTCCGAACAGCCCGCCGCCGCGCTTGTCCAGCGCGCGCATGTCCAGCCGCAACCGGCAGCACATGGACCGCGCATCGTCGGGCGACATGTCAGAATTGACGAAATTGGCGAAATAGGGAATGCCGTACTTTGCGGTCACTTCCCAAAGCCGGTCCAATCCGGGATTGTCCCAGTTAAAGTCTTTCGAAATATTGTACGTCGGTATGGGGAAACTGAACACCCGTCCCTTGGCGTCGCCCTCGGACAGCACCTCAAGGAATGCCGCGTTGAGCAGGTCCATTTCCGCCTGATATTCGCCGTACGTGGTGTCCATCAGCCCCCCGCCGATGATTATCGGCTGGTTGGCCAGCGTGGACGGCGCCTGCAAGTCCATGGTCACGTTCGTGAAGGGGGTTTGAAAGCCCACCCGCGTGGCCACGTTAAGGTTGAACACGAACTCCTGCAGCGCCTGCTTGACTTCCTTATAGCCCAGTTTGTCATGGCGGATGAACGGGGCCAGCAGCGTGTCGAAATTGCTGAACGCCTGCGCTCCTGCCGCCTCGCCCTGCAGTGTGTAGAAGAAATTGACCACTTGGCCCAGCGCCGTGCGGAAGTGCCTGGCCGGACTGCTCTCTGCCTTGCCGGGCGCACCCCTGAAACCGCGGCGCAGCAGGTCCTGCAGGTCCCAGCCCACGCAGTACACCGACAGCAGGCCCAAATCATGGACATGCAGGTCGCCCGAATTATGCGACTCGCGGATGTCCTGCGTGTATATTTTGTTCAGCCAGTAGGTCTTGCTTACCTCGCTCGAAATGTAATTGTTCAGCCCCTGCAGCGAGTAGGCCATGTTGCTGTTTTCCTGAACCTTCCAGTCTTGCCGGTTCAGATAACGGTCAATCAGTTCCACATCGGCCTTGCTCACCAGTTCGCGCACCCGCGCATGCTGGTCCCGGTACAAAATATACGCCTTGGCCGACTTCTTGTAAGGCGAGGCCAGCAACACCTCCTCCACCACATCCTGGATTTCTTCCACTGTCGGAAGCTGTTCCCGCCCTATCGACTGGTGCAGCGCGAGCACCCGCATCGTCATTTGCCGCGCCGCGTCCATGCCAAACTCGCCGGTTGCCTGACCCGCCTTAAACAGGGCCGACGTAATCTTGGTCGCGTCAAAATCGGCGACGCGCCCGTCCCGTTTCATGATTCGGCTGTACACACCGGGACGATAAGCGCTCTGTCCATCTGGATGGCTTTGTGCAGCAACTTCCATAACTGTCTGCTCCCTCCGCGTCGAACTTTTCGCACCTTGGTCAGATTTGCCGCCCGCCGCATCGCGCCGCAACAGGGCTAATTTTAGCCGCAACCATCCACCATGTCAAGGGGCGTTCAGGCAAAC
>CAZOMH010000738.1:0-2580 GCA_964580415.1 uncultured Nitrospirales bacterium | reverse complement strand
CTTCGCGCTCAACGAGTCCAACGGGCACCGTTCCTGCACGCTGGTGAATCTGGGCAAGACGGCGGTGCAGCTCGGCCGCAATCTGCGCTTTGACCCGGTGAAACAGGAATTCATGGGCGACGACGAGGCGAACCGTCTCATCTTCCAGCCCATGCGCGGTGAATGGCGCGTGTGACCCGGTGTTTACGGTGCAAAGAATGACACAACTCCTCACCTGAAGGAATGCATACGATGACTCGCACAATGAAATGCCTTGCACTGGCCCTGATGGGCGTGCTGACCGTGTGTGCGGCCCATGCCGCCACGGTGGATGAACTGCTGGCCAAGTTCCCCGGCCAAAGCACCGCAGAAACCAACGCCGCCTGCGCCGCGATTATCGAGGCGGGTGCGCCCATGCTCGCCGAGATCTGCGGGAAGATCCTGCCCGAGGCATCGGGCGGCGCCGACCTGGCGCCGCGCTATGCCGTGAGCGGGCTGGCGAAATACTGCGGCGCGCCGGGCAACGAGGCGGCTCGGGCGCTCTTCGCGCAGGCCGCCATCGACGCGATGGACCGTGCCGCCGACCCGACGGTAAAACAGTTCTTCGCCTTCCACCTTGAGTGGGCCGCCAATGACACCGCCGTACCGTCGCTGGCGGCGCTGCTGGACAATCCGGCCACGGTGCAGCCGGGCGCGGCGGCACTCGAAGCCATCGGCACGCCCGCGGCCGCGGAGGCGCTGAAGGCAAAGCTTGCCACGGCACCCGAAGCGGCGCGCCCGCGCATCGCCAAGGCGCTTGACATTATCGGCGGCGTGGCCGCACCGCCTGTGGCACCCAACGCCGCGAAGACGGACGGGCCGTCGGCGCGCGCCATCGCCCTTGAGGCGCTGGTGCGCGAGAAGGGCGAGAAGGCCGCGGAAGAACTGGCGGCGACGGCGTCCGACCCCGACCCGCAATACCGGGGCGCGGCCATGCTGCTGATGAAGCGCATCCCCGGCAAGGCCGGCAGCGCGCCCTGGGCACAGGCCCTGCGCGGTGCGAAGGACCCGGCCGTGCGCGCGCAAATCGTGGCCATGCTGGCCGCGCGCAGCGACCAGATGGCGCAGAAGTCCGTGCTGGCCGCACTGCGTGACGACGACATGTCGGTGCGCCTGGCCGCGCTGGAGACCATGCCCGGTGACACGGCGGAATGGGGCCGCAAAATGCTGTTCGGCGTCATCGAGAACCCGAAGTCGAACAATGAGATGGTTGCGGCAAAGCAGGCGCTGATGCGGGCCACGGGCACGGCCGTGGCGGACGAGGCGGCAAAGCGCTACGCCAAGCAGTGTCCCTGCGCGGCGCAGGACCGTCCGGGCATGCTGCCGCCGGCGCAGGAGCCGCCGGACACGCGCCGGGCCTGGCTGGAAATCCTGACGGCACGGGGCACGGAAGCCCACGCACATGTGCCCGCGGGGGCACTTCAGGACAGTGACGCCACGGTGCGCATGGAAGCCTGCGCGGCCCTGCGCGCGATTGGCGGCCCGGGCCAGGTGGAGCCGGTCTATGGCGCATTCCTGTCCGCCACGGAGGACAGGGAGGAGTCGGCGGCGCGCGAGACGCTTGACGCCATGACCAAGAAAGACGCGACCGCACACGAAGCCCTTGTGACACGCACCGCGGAGCGGCTGGCCGCCGCTTCCGACGGGGACGGGCCGAGGCTGATGCGGCTGCTGAACACGCTCGGCGGCGAGGCGGGGGCCAAGGCGGTGGGCGGCGCGGCCCTGTCGGCCACACTGGCCGAGGCCACCCGGATGGAGGCGCTGCACCAGTTGGCGGTGTGGCCGGATGCGGCCGGGTTGGCGCAGATTTCCGCGCTCCTGGACAGCGTTGAAGCGGCACCCACGCGCATAGCGGTCATTGAGGGCGTGTGCGACGCCGCCAAGCGCGCCCCGGCCGGCACGGACCTTGCGGTAACAGCGGCGCCGGTGGCGGCCAAGCTGCGCAACGCCGACGAAAAGCGCGCGTTCCTGAAGGGGCTTGGCGCGATTCGCACGGCGGGCGCGGCCCGCGCGGTTGCGCCTTTCCTGGATGATCCCGAAGTGGCCGCGGAAGCCGGCGTTGCGCTGGCCAACGCCGCCTGCATGAAGAACGAGAAGGACAAGGGTGTGGCGGACCCTGATGTGCTCGCGCTTCTGGAAAAGGCAAAGGCCGCATCGAAGGATGAGGCGCTGGTCAAGCGGATTCAGACGCATTTGGATTCGGTGAAGAAGTAAGCCGCGTTTGGCGGAGACTATCAGCGGGCCTTCCGGCGCAACGCCGGGGGGCCCGCGTGTTTTGGGGAAAAGGAAAATGGGACTTATGGGACGGATGGAAGGGCCCGTTTGCGGCGGGCCGCAAAGCGTGCCGTGGCGCAGGCTGTTGCGCTAGAATGCGGACATGGCCGAGGAACCGAAATACAGCGTGCTGGTGGTGGACCGCGATGAGACGGCGGGACGGCGCGTGTTGTCGTGGCTGCGCGACCGAGGGTATGCGGCGGCGTGGGTGGCCGACGGCGAGAAGGCGGTGAACCGCATCGCCGCCGAACCGGTGGGGGCGCTGGTCACCGAATGGCGGGCGGGCTG
>CAZOMH010000737.1:0-2583 GCA_964580415.1 uncultured Nitrospirales bacterium | reverse complement strand
GACTCGGGCTTGAGCGTGAAATTGCGCGCGGCGGCGTCGACGAACAGCGGATCGGCGATGACGGAAGTGGTGTCGCGGCCCTTGGCCTTCCAGTCGTCGAAGGACATGCCCGCAAAATCAATCACCGGGTTCGAAAGATCCCAATAGAGGTTGCTGTCGATCCAGTAGTTGCCGTTGCCCCAATTGCTGCCGAGCAGTTTGCCGTTGTCGAAGAGCACGATGTTGCGCTCGAAGAAGAACGAGATGTGCTCCTCCTGCCGTGAACGGATGATCTGTTCGCTGTGCGAAAGGGCGAAGATGTTGTTGACGATACGGTTCTCCCTGCCGTAGTGCTGGTGGAACCCGCCGCTGCGGGTGTTGATGACGACGTTGTTCTCCAGCAGCACATCCGTGCTTCCCTCGTCGGTGTACATGCCCCAGCCGCAGGAGACGACGGGGTTGGACATGATGTCGTGGATGTAGTTGTTGCGCAGGACGGTGCCGGGCGAAATGCCGAGGGTGTAGATGCCGCCCATGTCGCTCAACTGGCCCTTGCCGACGTCATGAATGTGGTTGTATTCGGCGATGTTGTGGTTGGCCGAACTGGGGTCGTAGCCCCAGGACCAACCGATGGACATGCCCGAGTAGCGGAAGTCGCAAATCTCGTTGTGGCTGACTTTGTTGTTGGAACTGCGGCCGATCCACACGCCGATGGCGCCGCGATAAATGAGGCCGCCCTCATGGAGGAAGCAGTTGTCGATGGTGTTGCCGCCGGAGACCTCGTTGTCCGACTTGGCATCGCCGCACTCGCCCATGCGCACCGCACCGCCGCCCATGTCGCACAGCTCGCTGTGCCGCAGCACGTTGTTCTGGCAGCCGGTGCGGAACCACACGCCGTAGTTGCCGATGTGGCCGAGAAAACAGTCCTCTATCACGCAATTGCGCGCCCCGACGCACTCGAAAGAGGCGGGCAGCGTGGCTTCCGCCTGGCTATCGGCGTGGCCCTGCGCCCCAATGGTCTCCCCGGCATACCGGAAGTCGAGACCGCGAAACGCAAGATGATCCACAAAGATGCCTTCGGCGGGCCTGCCCTTCAGAAGGATCAACTGCTGTGCCACCGGCGCGATGATCTGCGTGTTTTCAAGCGTCTCACCGGGCATGGGCATATAGTACACCCTGCCATCCTTGTGCCGCAGGCACCATTCGCCGGGCTGGTCAAGGCCTTCCAGCAGGTTCTCGACAAAGTACCGCTGGTCGGGATTCCAATAGGTAAAGCACCAGGGTGCGGCACCGGTGAATTCGACCGTGCGGTTGGTCTCATCGAGGGACTTCACCCGGTGCAGGGACGTTTCCCAGGAATGGAACACGACAAAAACGGCGTCGTCCAATCCCGCCCAGGACTTGATGTCCCCCTCGCGGAATTTCAAGATGGACGCGCTCTTGGCCTCCCCACCCTTGCCGTCGGGCGCCATGACCGCGCCGTCCATGTGGAAGTAGTCGTCCTTTTCGGGATAGTCGCCGAAGGGGTGCGCCGCATTGGGTGTGCGCGCGGGCATGCGGCGCTCGCCGTTGACCCAGAGCGCGCCGAAATCCCACTTGCCGTCGCGCACATCGGGCAGGTCCGCCACCCAGCGGCCGTCCTCCGCCCGCCAGCCGGTAATAGTGCGGCCGCTGTGGATGACGGGACGCCCCCCGCCCGGCGCAGCCTCATAGGCGATGGGCGCGTCGGCGCTGCCCGAGTCTTCCGGGGTGAACACGATAGGCTCGGCAATGAAATATTCACCGCCATGAATCAGCACGCGGACGGGGCCGGTCAGCCCGCCCGGTTGCTGTTTGAGTTTGCGCAGCGCGTCGCGCGCGCCGGTGATGGTAGCCAACGGACCGTCTGTCCCCGCGGCATTGGGAAAGTCGGGCGAACCCGACCATGCATCATTGCCCTTGGGCGACACGTGAAGGGTCAGCGTTTCTGCGGCAATGGGGAACGCGATGAAGGCCGACACCGCAACCAAGGCAAGAATTGTTAAGGCACGCATGCTCATATCTCCCAGAATCTGAGTTACCATTTCTTTTCGTCAACAGAACGACCGGTGACATAATACGACTTTGGATGGGCTTCAGGATATATTTCAAGGAAGCGTGGGTTTTCCACTGCGGATGATGGGAATTATGGGAGGAATGGGAAGCATGGGAGTTATGGGGGAGGACGGTCATGCTCCGGCGATGGTGAAGTTCTGTTCGAGCCAACCGTTACCGTCCTTTACCCGGACGGTAAGTTTGTGCTCGCCGGAGGGGATGACCTTGTCCGAGTCATTTTCCTCGGTGCCGACAAGATAGGGCGGGCCTTCGCATTTGGTTACGGGGGCGCCGTCGAGGAGAATCTCCATGGGACCGAGGGGCATACCCTCTGTCCAGATGCGCAGGCGTTCGTAGTGCTGGTACTTGGTGTCGGTGCCGGAAGAGCGCGACAGGTAGATGCACTTGCTGCGTGCGGGACGCAGGCGCGCGTCCTCTTCCCACCAGCGGCGGACGGCGTCGCCGCTGGCAAGCATGCGCATGGTGCGGCGCTCTTCGGGACGGCCCAGCACGCGGCCGTCGGCCTGGTAG
>CAZOMH010000736.1:0-2590 GCA_964580415.1 uncultured Nitrospirales bacterium | reverse complement strand
GGAGGGCCGCCCCAATCTGCTCAACCCGGACGCGACCAAACGGTTCATCGAACTGACCCACGAGGGTTACCGCCGCGCGGTCGGGGACCATTTCGGCAAGACGGTGCGCTTCACGTTCACCGACGAGCCGGGCGTGCCCAACCTCGACGCGCCCAAGTCGATCCCCTGGACGCAGCAGATGGACGCGCTCTACGCCGGGCGTTTCGGCGGCGACATCAAGACCGTGCTGCCGTCGCTCTTCAACGAGCCCGGACCCGACGCTTCCCCGGGGGTGGCGAAAGCGCGCATTCAGTTCTACGACCTGTGGACGGGCCGTTTCCGCGACGCCTATTTCGGGCAGTTGCAGAACTGGGCGCACAGTGTGGGTATGGGCTCGGGCGGACATCTCAATGGCGAGGATGAAACCCTCAACGCCGTCCGCTACGGCTTCGGTCAGGCGTTGCGCCAGTTGCGCGCCATGGATGTGCCCGGTGTGGACCTGATCTGGCGGCAACTCTTTCCCGGCAAACCCAACCCCAACCATTTCCCAAAATACGCATCGAGCGCGGCGCATCAGAACGGCACCCGCTTTGCCTTTACCGAATCGTTCTGCGTGTTCGGCAACGGCCTGACGCCCGCGCAGATGAAATGGCTCATTGACTACCAGTTTGCGCGGGGGCTTAACTTGTTTGTGGGGGGATGTCTCCCGCTCAGCACACGGGACCACCACATGACGGGGGAGCGTCCGCACTTCGGCCCTTGCAATCCGTTGTGGGACCATTTGCCGGGTTTCCATGCCTACACCGCGCGCCTGGGCTATCTCCTGTCCATTGGCAAGCCCAGGATCACAACCGCGCTCTATTATCCCGCGCGGGACATGTGGGCCTGGGGCTTGAAGGCGGCCGATGCGGCCGACACGCAGGACCAACTCGCCGCTGCATTGCTGGCGCGGCAGTGTGATTTTGATCTTATCGACGACGACCTGTTGTCCACCGCAAAACTGGAAGGCGGAACCGTGGCGGCGGGCGCGATGCGCTACGACACCATTGTTTGCGGCAGTGTCCGCTGGATGCAGCCCGAATCGCGCGACCTGCTTGCCCGTTTCGCGCAGGCGGGCGGCAGGGTACTGTGCCTGGGCGCGGCACCCGGCACCGACGGCGGGCCCGCCGCGGATGCGGCCGGCATGCGCGTCTGCGACAGTGCAGACGCGCTGGTTGCGCAGGCCGGGCCGACACTGCGCATAGACCCGCCCGCAACCTCCATCCGCGCCACGGCGCGGACCACCGAAAACGGCGGGATCGCGGCGCTGTTTAATGAAGGCAGCGAACCCTACGCGGGTGCGTTTGCAGTTGATGCGCCCAATGCCTATTTGCTTGACCCGCAAACAGGGACCGTCGCGCGCTGTCCGATTCTGGACGGCCACTTGCCGTTGCACCTCCAGCCCGGGGAGAGCCGCGTGTTCTTTCTGACCGTCCAGACGTTGGACGCGGCACCGGTCAAGGAACCCTTGGACGAGCCAACAACCCTCGACGGACAAATCACCGCCACGCCGCACAGGCACGTCATCGTCGGCGAACACGATTTCGAGATTGTAACGCCCAATGCCGAGACCGTTCCCTTCGAGAAGGCGACGCGCTGGGCCGACTGGCTTGGCGCGGACTATTCGGGCGAGGTGGACTACCACATTGCCATCGATCTCCCCGAAGCCTGGGCCAACACCCCGCTCCAACTCGGATGCGGCACTATCGAATACGCCGCCACCGTGTTGCTCGACGGCACACCCGTGGGCCAGATGCTCTGGCCACCCTGGCGCATCACCCTGCCGCCCACGCCCCCGGGCAAACACGAGATCATCATCCGTGTTGCCAACACCCTCGCCAACGAACTCACCTCAGACCGTGTCACGGCACTCTGGTCAGAGAAGAAAGGTCCCGGCTGGCCCAGCCCCTACCACGAGCGCGCGCTCGTTTTCGAGCGCGAATCCCGCGGCGGCGGGATGCAGGGGGCAGTGGTGATTCGGAGGATGCGGGCAATTACGAATTAGAATTACGAATTACGGATTGAAAAAGGAGGGAGATAGACATGAAGGAGAATGTGGTTCAGGAAAAGAGCTGTGCATTTGCAGTACGCATTGTCCGGTTGTACAAACACATTTCGCTGTCAAAGAAGGAGTTTGTTCTGACGAAACAAGTGCTGCGAAGCGGACCAGCATAGGGGCAAATGTTGGGGAGGCCATTGGCGCACAGTCACGCGCTGACTTCCTGTCCAAGATGTCCATTGCCTACAAGGAGGTTCGAGAGACCATCTATTGGCTGCGGCTGCTTCGGGACACCGACTACTTAACGGACGCCGAGTTCGAAAGCATCCTCGCCGATGCCGAAGAATTATGCCGCATTATTGGGTCCATCCAGAAGAGCACGAAATCCACGACACCCCGTCGCCCAATTCGTAATTCCCAATTCGTAATTACTTCTTCGGAGCGGGACCAAGGACAAATTTCAGCGTCCCGCCGCAGGCGATTTCATCGTGGTTGATGTAAGTGCGGTCCAGCGGGGTGCCATTCAACGACACACTTTGCACGTAGCAGTTCTTCGGTGCCTGATTCTCCGCT
>CAZOMH010000735.1:0-2594 GCA_964580415.1 uncultured Nitrospirales bacterium | reverse complement strand
CTGCGAAACGCACTGCCTGCTTGAGATATTCGGTGCCAATCTCCGGCTTGCACAGCGTCGTATGCGCCGACAGGCCCGACATCTTCACCCCGGCCTTCTCGCAGGCGCGGCGCAGGCGCAACGGGTCGTCCAGCATGGAAACGCTGTGGAAATAACCCGCCTCGCTGAGCAGTTCGCGGCCCCAGTGAACCATGGGCTCGACGTACTCGTAGCCGAGTTCCGCGGCTTTGTCCACACCCCATTCAAACGATTTGTCTTCGTGACGGACAAATTCAAGATTAACGCCGATGCCGATCTTGCCCATGCCGCAGTTCTCCTCTGGGTTGAATCTGTTGCCAGCAGCACATTATGCAGAAAAAGCACTCGGCCCGCCACCATCGGAAAAGGGTCTACAATTCCGTCCCGGTGATCCACCAGCGCCCGTTCTCCCTCGTCAGCTCCAGCCGGGCCGTGTCGGAACCGGCCGTACCGGAAAGCGCGACGGGCAGCACGGCCGCTTTGTCGCCTTTGACAGTAACCGTCGCGTCAAGAACGTTTACCCGCACGTCATAGGCGGCGTTCTCCCGCATTTGCCCGGCTATCGCTCTTTCGATACCCGCTTTGTCCTTCCCCTTGTGGGAATAGCATTCGGGGTATAACTGCATCAAGGCGGCCACGTCCTTGGCCATATAGGCGGTCTTCCACTGTTCAAGCACCGCCGCCACTTGGCGCGCGTCACCGGAACCGGGTCCGCCTGTGGCGCACCCGGCCGCCAGCAAAACAGCAGCGGTTGCGGCGGACATACTGAATGCCGGTATCAAGAAAAGCCTCTTGTGGTTCATCCTCATTCCTTGTTCGGGAAAGCGCCGTTCAGCCGATCACGCCCTGGTGATCGGCTGTGGGACCGCGAAGCAGTGCTGGATGGCATAATCCACATTACCCGAAATGCAGGTGTACTGACCGGGCTGATTTGTTTCGTGCGTGATCGCGCTTGGTATATTCCAATCCGAATAAACCAGCTCTCTTCTGGACCATTATGAAAGGGTCCAACTGTGTTGTCAAACGGTCTGGGGCCGCCATAAACACGCTTTCCCTGCCTTATGAGGCCGGGCTCCGTGGCCAAATGCGTCAATAAAGCCCCCTTCGCCAGACAGCGCAGGGGGCGGCATAAATCAGACGATGGTCCTCGCAACGTCAGCGCGGCAGCACGGTCAGTCCCGCATAGCCGAGCGACGCATGGGCATTGGCGCTGTCAAAACGGATCGTCAACGGCGAACTCATCACCGGCGTGACATCGATCAGCGCGGGTGTGTCCCCCGAAAAGTCATAGCGCGCAATCGCCTGGCCGCCGATGGTCAGATACGCCACGTTGTCAACCGCCTCGCTGACATCGAGCCAGCCGTCGGTGACGGCAAGCGCGGGCCCCTGGGCAAGGGTGCCGCCGGCGCCGACACGGATCATCCCGGCACCGTATTTGTCGGTGTCCCAATAGCTGTAGTAAACGCCCGCGCCGCGCGCCTTGAACGTGCCCGCATTGGCCGGCGCATCCATGGCGGCAAGGAAGGTCACCAGCCCGTCGGCGCCGTCCCAGGACAGCGTGTTGAGTTTGCGCGTGCAATTGCCGTCCGCATCCCACTGGTTGTCTTCAAGCAGAATGACACCGTCCAGCGCGGACCGCTGAAGAAACACACCGGGAACATTGGCCGACGTGCCCATGGTCAGGGCAGCGGGGTTGAATTTTTGCAGATAGTCGGCGCACAACCCCAAACCACTGCTGCGGTTGTCCGTCTGTTTGCGGGTGGTGACATACACGCCGTCGGGAGCGCCGTTTACCGAGGCCACTTCGTCATACGCCAGGCCCGCCACGCCCTTGATCGAGCCGTCGGCCACATCTACCACGGCCAGCCCCTGGCCGGGATCGCCGGACCCGAACACCGTGTCGTACTTGGCCGCAGTGCAGCGCAGCACGAGACTGTCGCCGCTCAACACCGCGGAATCACCGCTGTTGCCGCCCCACCAGGAAACGCCCCGGCAGGCCGTCTTGCCCGCCGTACCCGCCGACGCGGACGCGGTGCTGCCGGCGGCGGTGTCCGCCATGGGCATGACGTCGTAGTACCCCCAGTTGCCCCACCATGGATTGACATCCACACGGGTGCTCCATGCCACCGCAGGCGCAGCCGGATCGGAACAGTCAACACGGCACACGTCGTAATAGCCGCTGTAGTCGCCGGTGGTCTCGTAGCCCGAGAAAACCAGCACAACGCCGCCGGAAACCGCAAAGGTATTCACGAGCGAGCCGCCGGCAATTTCCACCGCGCCCGCGACCGCTCCGGCCGCATCGACGGAACGCACGACCGTAACAGACTTGTTGAAGCGCGACACAATCTCCACGCCCGCACCGCCGCCCAAAGGCTGGAAGTCGGCCACATACTCGGCCAGCGGAATATGGCTGGTTACCTGCGGTGCGGCAAGATTTGAACCGTCGATCACGGCGACCTCTTCGGTGGTCACGCCATAATAAAGGCTGTTGTAATCGAAGGAACGCAGCACGCTGCCCTGCACATCCGCATAACCCCGCGCATCCAGACTGTCATGGCCCCACGACAGGAACTGCA
>CAZOMH010000734.1:0-2611 GCA_964580415.1 uncultured Nitrospirales bacterium | reverse complement strand
GGTGAGCGCGTTGAGATAACAGGGAAGCACGGCGACGAGGGTCTTGCCCTCACCCGTGACCATTTCGGCAATTCCGCCGCGGTGCAGCACCACGCCGCCGATGACCTGCACGTCGAAGGGGCGCAGCCCCGCCACGCGCTTGGAGGCCTCCCGTGCCGTGGCAAAAGCCTCGGGCAGCAGGTCATCCAGCGTGGCACCCTGGTCGAGGCGTTCTTTGAAGAGGCCGGTCTGCGCGCGGAGCCGGTCATTGCTCATGGCGCTGATTTGCCGCTCGTGCGAGCGGGTGGCTTCAACCAGCGGCAGCAGGCGCTTGATGTCGCGTTCGGTGCTGGTGCCGAAAAGTTTCTTCAGAAAATCGGTAAACAAAATGAAATAGGACTCCTAAGTGCGGCCAAAATGCCGCATTGGGATGATAACAGACCCGCCGAAGGGAAGTCTATTGGACCGCCAAAAAAACGGCTCGCACAGTGGCACGGATGACGGGATTGATTCCGAAAACTAAGTAACAAGCACCCCCGGGCTGTCGGCCTGGTATTATGACCCGGGCACAACAGGCGAGGACGGCTGTCCCGCATTCTCCGCTGCTTATTTTGCGGGGTCACCCTCCAGCACCCATTCCTCGTTGAACCGAACGTGCTTGATGGTGCTGCCCTTGATGTCTTTGCGGGTATGCGAGTAGGTGGCGTGGATGCTGCCGTCCTTTGCCTGGATTACGGACGGATAGGAGAAGGAACCGTCGTCCTTGCCGGGCTCGTTTTCGAGGCGGCGGAATTTGGGCCAGGTCAGCCCCTCATCTTCGGACAGGAACACCGTCAACCGGTTGCGGCCGTCGCCGGTGTCGTTGCAGACCATCGCCCAGCGGCCGCTCTTGAGCGGAATTGCCTCAACGCTGGAGCCGGGGTTGTCGATCGACAGCATGCCAACATCGGACCAGGTGGCGCCCAGGTCTTTGGAGGTGGCGGTGCGCACTTTCTTGGGGATGCCGTTGTCGCGCATGAACGCGGCGATCTCGCCGTTTTTGCGCTGCACAAAACTGGGCTGGATGTTGGAGATGTTGCGCAGTTCCGTGTCAAGGATGGGCGTGCTGAAGGACCAGGTCTCGCCCCAGTTCTCGGTCCAGGCGGCGAGGGAGCAGTTGAACACGTCGGAGTAGAGTCCGAGCAGCATTCGATTCTCACCCACCATGATGGGGTGGAGGCGGGTCATCCAGCCGATGCGCTGGTACAACTTGTCTCCCGCCTTTTCCTTCGCCTCAACGGCCTCCTTCTTGAACCCCGCCAGTTCCGGCACGGAGTCCAGGATGGGGCCCAATATTTCCAGCCCGCTGTCCACCAGCTTCACGAAGCGGGGTTCAAGGTCCACCGGCCGGACATGAATAACATCCTGCCAGCGCCATTTGGGCGGACCGTCGCCGAGATAGTCATCCGACAGGCGGTATTTCAGCAGCGAACCGCCCCATTGGTTGTCCTGCACCGTGATCCAAATCAGCCACAGGGTGCCGCGCGGGTCGATGAACAGCACGGGGTTGCAGTCCGGCAGGTCCGGCGTGTCTGCCATTACAAAGGGCTCGCACCATTGCCCGCCCGGATGCCGCCGGGCACCCTGCACCATCACATCATCCGACTGGCGTTCGCCCGTCCCGTGGAACCACGCGGCAACCAGGGTGCCGTCGGCGGCCTCCACGATACTCGAACCGTGATTGTGTTTGGGGTTTGGGGCAAAGACGAATTCGGACTCATACAACGGGGCATCGGCGGCCGTGGCCGCAACGATGACCAGCGCAAGACTTGCCAGCATGGACGGGTCTCCTCGGTGTTGTTCTCTGCAAAACGCGGGTCAGCATAGCAGAGCACACAGTACAGGGCAACCGGTGCGGCGGCCCTTGTGGATTTCCAGTCAGGGGGGAGCTTCCGCGCGCTCTTGCGGTCCGGTCTTCCGGCGCTATTTGGGCGGGTTCTCCGGAGGGGAGGCCAGTTTTCGGCAGGCGGTGGCGCGGTCCTGCGCCTCGGTCACGCCGATGAGCATGTCGGTGCGGCCGGAGCGGCTGAGCCCAAGGTTCATCGCACCGGACGGGAGCGACTCCACGGCGTCGCGCAGCGCGGCACCGCGCGCGGTCCGATAATGCACCCGTTGGTTGCCCGAACCTGTCAGGGGATGGTTGCGGGGAATGTCCTGCCGGTACGGTCCGTCGGCGAGGATGTCGAGGCGGTTCAACAGGTCGGCGCGGGCGGGATTTGCGCCGAGTTCTTCAATCTGGTATCCCGTGTAGACGATCACGTTCCAGTCGGGGCGGGTATGCTGCAAAAGGCCCAGCAAGTCCGCCAGCGCTTCGGCCTGGTCGAAGGGTTCGCCGCCGGAGATGGTCAGGCCGTCAAGCGGCACTCCGATACGTGCCAGTCGTGCCGCCAGCGCGCGGACGGGTACTTCTTCCCCGGCGTCCCGGGGCTGCATCTCGGGGCTGATGCATCCCGGGCAGTCACGCGGGCATCCCGCCACCCAGAGCACGGCGCGGTGTCCCGGTCCCAGGGCCGTCACGGGCCAGGCCAGGGCGAACAGGCGCAGAGAACCGCTCATGCGGTCTCGATCCGCACCGTAAGCTCAAACCGGGTCG
>CAZOMH010000733.1:0-2611 GCA_964580415.1 uncultured Nitrospirales bacterium | reverse complement strand
TCCCGACCCACCGCGTCGCCGTCGCATTCCTCGGCGTCGCCGTGCTCGTCGGCACGCATGCCATGACCCTCCACGGGATGTTGCGTTCCACCGAACTGGACATCATCCTCTTCCTCATCGGCATGATGGTCATCGTCGGGGCCCTTAAAGACCTCGGCTTTCTCACGTGGATCATCCAAACCATCATCAACAAGAAAAAGATGACGGGCACGACGTTCACCGTCATTCTCTGCGCGTTATCGGCCCTGCTTTCCAGCCTCATTGGCGAAATCTCCTCGATTGTCGTCGTGCTGGCGCTGGTCTTCCAAGTCTGTGACACCCTCAAAATCCGCGCCACGCCGTTCGTGCTGACCGCCGTCCTCTGCACGAACATCGGCTCGGCCGCGACCATGCTGGGAAATCCCGTGGGCATCTTCATCGGCAACAAGGCGGGTCTCACCTTCAGCCAGTTCGTGCTCGGCGCCGTGCCGATCGCGCTCGTCGCGCTCGTCTCCACCATGATCGTCGTACTGCTCTGGTATCGCAAGAGCATCGCCGGGATGTCGCTCAAAATGGAGGAGCACAGGAAGGTTCACCAAAGTTTAGGCCCACTGGTCCGCATCCCTCACCGGCGCGGCTTCTTCGTGCTGACGGCGACCATCCTGATTATCGCGTTCCACCACCAGCTCGAGAACATCCTCGGGCTTGCCGGTGCCGAGAATACCAACGCGTTCCTGATCATCACGCCGCTCATCATCTCGGGGCTGCTCATGGTCTACCGTCCCCGGCAGGCGCGCAATTATGTGGAAAACGAAGTCGAATGGTGGACGCTGCTTTTCTTCATGCTGCTCTTCGCCATCGCAGGCGGTCTGCAGGAACAGGAAGTCACGGGCAAACTCGCCGACAAACTCGCCGAGATCACCACCGGCGGCCCGAAAGCGCTGATTCCCTTTGTTCTCGGCATTACCTCGATCGGCTCCGCCTTCGTGGACAACATCGTCTTTGTGGCGGCTTTCAACCCGGTCATCCAATCGCTGATGGAACACTCGTCCGACTACTCCATCCTCTGGTGGGCGCTGCTGTTCGGAGCCTGTTTCGGGGGCAACATCACCGTCGTCGGCTCCACCGCCAACATTGTGGCGCTCGGCTTGCTCGAAAAACGCGGACACGCCCACATCGCCTTCTTCGAGTGGATCAAAGTCGGGCTGGTCATCGGCGTGCTCACCGGCGCCATCGCGTGGGGAATGTTGAACGTCATGGAAATGCCGAAGCCCCTCGGCCACTCACCGGAGGCAAGGGCCGTCGCGCTCCCCGCGCCCGCGACGGGCTTCTCCCAGAAGGCCGCCCAATGACCCCATGCTGCCATCAGCCATAACAAAAAAAATGGTGACCGAGTGGGGCGGTGCCGACGTTTACGGGCAAGCGGAAAAGTTGGTGAGCCGCGGCGCAGTCCTGAAAGCCGACATGACGGGCGATCTCATCACAGGGGTGATCGCCCGCGAGTCCGCCCCTGAAATCCATACCAAACTGCGGCTCCGCGGAAACGGCACGATCGAGAGCCTCTGCCCCTGTTTTACCAACCGCAGCCAAGGCCTCGTCTGCCCGCATGTCGTCGCCCTCGGCATCGCCCTCATGCTGCGTCATGCCGACCCCCTGCGCGAACAAAAATACCAGGAGGAGCAGCGCCGCGCGCGGCGCCTTGCGGAAATGGACACCGCCGCCTACCTTCAGCGCTCCCCGCGTGGCACCCCCGCCCGCCTCGGTCTGACGGTCCCCCCGTCCTGGATATCCGACTTCTGGAAAGGCCGCGTCCCGGTCAGTCTCCTCCTGCTGACAGCTTCTGAGACGCTGCCGCCCGAAACCGTCCAGCGCGGCACACGTTTCATGTTTTCGCCCGAGGATGACAACCTGCTGACCGTGCTCGAAGACATCTGCGAAGGCCCCCCTCCCGGCCGTTTCGATGTCTCCGCCGCCGATTTCCTGAACATCCTCGACGTTGCCCTGCACACCCGGCTCGCCGTGGCCGGCAAAGGCGAGTTGACCGTCGAGGCCATCCCCATGCAGACCTCCCTGCGTGTGGACCTGGATCACGACACGGGCGAGCTCGTTATATTCCCCTTCACTGAACTGCCCTTCGCCCGCACCGGCGAACTGCCGGTCTACCTTGTCCACGGCCGCCATGGACGCGTTTTCGCCAACGGTCACGTCTGGCCCATGAAGAACGTGCTGCCCGTGCCCTATCATGCCATCTACCAAAGCGACGAGATCGTGCCGCGTGAACGGGTCATCAACTTCCTCCGCCGTGACCTTCCAGGCCTCAGGTCCGTCACCCCCGTCGAGTTGGAACTGCCCCCCGATCTCTTCGCCGCCACCCCCGGTTCCCCCGTTTTTCACCTCGAACTTCAAGGCACGAAAGCCTCGCTCCGCGCCACGCTGACTGCCGCTTACGGCACGCACACCTTTCCCGCCGGCATTCCCGACACACAGGCGGAATTCGCGTTGCCTGACCCCGGCGACATCCTCAAATACCTCACCCGCAACCTCCCGGCCGAAACCGCCGCCGTTGCGCTGCTCACACACTACGGCTTCACCGACACCGGCCCCGCCTACACCCTTGTCGGCACGCGCGAAG
>CAZOMH010000732.1:0-2613 GCA_964580415.1 uncultured Nitrospirales bacterium | reverse complement strand
AAATCGCCCAGGCCCGCGCCGAAGAGCGCCGGGCCATGGCCCGCGCCCGCGAGGCTGAAATGGTCGCCATGGTCCAGGAAATGCGCGCGCGCGTGGTCGAGGCCGAAGCCGAAGTGCCCCGCGCCATGGCCGACGCCCTGCGCTCGGGCAATTTGGGCGTGATCGACTATTACCGCATGAAGAACATCATGGCCGACACGGGCATGCGCGAATCCATCGCCAAGGCGGACGCCGCGGTGCCGCCCGAAGAGGGACCGAAGTGATCCGCAACCCGTCCCGGAGAACCCGGTAGTGGAAAGCTCCATATTAAAGCTCATCCTTTTTCTGATTGTCCTCGCAGGGTCAAGTCTCATCAAATACCTGAACGAGAAGAAGCAGAAAGAGGAGGAGACAAAACGGCAGGCAATGCCCAAGACCCGGCCGGAGGACCTGCCCGAGGCCACGCGGCGCATGCTGTACGGCGACACGCGGACGCCTGAGGCGCAGGAACGCCCGGCACCGCAGCAGCCCGTCGTAATTGTCGCGCGGCCGCGCCAGGCGGTCGATACCAACGAGGAAGGCCCGCGCCCGGTGCCGCCCCGGCAATCAGTCTTCACCCCGCCGCCGCTGACACCAACCGTGGGACCCGCGCGCCTGCCCGTTCCCCCGCGCCCCATGCAACCGTCACGCCCTGTGGTGGTGCAGCCGCGTCCCGTCCAACGCCGCCCTGTTCCCGGACCCAGCGCGGCGCGGGAGATCATGGCCGGCGCGGGACGCCTGCCCGGCCGCACGGCATCCCCGCCCGACGGGGAAGACGGCGGATGGATGCAGCGCGACCGGCTGGAACGGCGTGACCGGGCGGAACAGGCGCAAACACGCGCCACCGCCGCGGCAAACACCGCGCGAAAACAGCGGCTCTTCGCGGCGGGCACCGATCTGCGCCGGGCCATACTGATGAACGAGATTCTCGGACCGCCGGTCGCCCTGCGCGAACCCTTCGGCCCCTTTCAAAACGGGCCAAACCTGTAGCCACGCGGCGGGGACTGGCATCCTGTTTCCGCCGAAGCCCCCCGAAATCCCGGCCGGCACAGGCAACTCTGGCACCTGAATTCAAGGGGGCAGACAAATCCCGCAACATCTGTTATATTTTATGCGAAGGTCCGTCCGGCGTATCCGGATCGGCCGTGTTTCAGCAAGATTGTTGTCCGAAACGCCAGGGAGGTGCCTATGAGACGTCACGGCTTCACACTCATCGAACTGCTCGTCGTCATCGCAATCATTGGGATTCTGGCCGCCATTCTGCTTCCGGCGCTTGCGCGCGCCCGCGAAGCCGCGAGGCGGTCCTCCTGCCAAAACAACCTGAAACAGCTCGGCATCGTCTTCAAAATGTACGGCAACGAATCGAAGGGGGGCTCGTATCCAACACTCAAACACCGCTCACAGGACACATCGCAACCGGGTGAGCCATGCACAAAAGTGGGAAGCCTTGATTTCATTTTCCAGGGGGATCAGTTGTACCCGGAATACCTGACGGACTACAAGGTTCTGGTGTGCCCGTCGGACGCGGACGGGTCGAAGGCGCTTACAGGAGGACGTTGGAATCTGGGTGGAGACCCCAAGAACGGCATCAACCCCTGCCGTTTCGACGGCTTGAGCTACGTGTATCTGAGCTGGGCCCTTCAGGACATGTACAAGGGCACGCAGGATGTGAACTCCCCGAATATTCCCACCGACATCATGGCTTCCGTTTCCGCCGGGTATCTGAATTTGTCGCTGGCGACAAAACTCCTGCAGCTTAGCAACCAGGTCAGCGCGGGCGCGGTAAACCTGCTCGACGAGGACGTCGTGCTTCCCGCGCCGGACGGACGCACCGCCTACCGCCTGCGCGAGGGCATCGAGCGCTTTCTGATCACCGACATCAACAACGCGGGAGCGGGCAACCAGGCGCAAAGTGAAATCTACGTGTTCTGGGACACGACCAGCATCAAGGCCGACAACTTCAACCACGTTCCGGGCGGTTCCAACGTGCTGTACATGGACGGCCACTGCGAGTTCGTCAAATTCCCCGGACCGGCCAACAGCCCCGTGTCCCGCGCCTTTGCGTCGCTCGTGGGCGGTGCGCTGCAGCAATAAGGCCCAAAAACGGCCTTCACCCGGCTTCTCCCGCCGGGCGGCATGGTTTTCATGCCGCCCGGCCCTTTTTGACGCACCCCTCTTTCTGCCATAATCTTCCGCACAGGAGACCTGACATGCGCGGCACACTGACTCTCATTTTGCTCTTGGCGGCGGGTATGGCAACGGCGGCGGACAAGGACGGTGTCATCGCATCCTGGACGGCCTCCGCCGGAGGGAAAGGCCTGACACCACGGGACGGTTCTGACGGCACCTTCGAAAGCCTGTCCAAAGGCGGCGCTGCCTGCATCACCCACAAGACGGGCGTTGAGCCGCCGTCCCTGTATCTCTACTTCGCGCTGGACGGGACGGCCCGCGCCGGGGTCTCCGCGCCGCTGTACCTGACGGTGGAATACTACGACGACGCGCCCGGCGGCGCCATTACAGCGGAATATGACAGCGCAAACGGGGACAATGCCGCGGACCGCTACCGGCCCGATGAAGACCAGTGGGGCGGAACCA
>CAZOMH010000731.1:0-2616 GCA_964580415.1 uncultured Nitrospirales bacterium | reverse complement strand
CAGTCGATGGCGCCGCCCTCGATCATCAGGAAAAAACCATCGCCGCCTTTCAGCACGCTGATGGCGCCCAGCGACATCTCGGCAAGCGTGGGCACGTCGGTGCGCCGGGGCGTCTCATGGGGAATGTCGTCGCGCAGGTTGTCGTCATGCCCCGTGCGCGCCACCTGGGACGTCGAATAGGAACGCATCACGCCAAGGATGCGCTCGTTGCCCGCGGCCTTTTCCGCAAGAGCCTTGAACTCGGCCGGTTCCTGAATCACTTTCCACCCCGATCTGGCCGTGTCGTGCAGCAATTCCCACGTGTCTTTGCCGCCGACATACTGGTAGCGGTCGGCCTCATCCGCCTCACTGTTGGGTTTGCCGTCGTCGTCGAAATCGGGATTTCCCCCGCCCATGACCACCTGCACGGGCGACTCCAGCAGCATTTCCCTGGCAATGTCCGTATAGCGGCCGCGGCTCATCTGATGCACCGCGAAACCCGCGGGGGTGGCGTGGGTGACGGGAACCGTGGTCACCAGTCCCACGGCCCGGCCGTGCGCATGCATGAACTCCGCCATGCTTTCCAGCCGTTCGCCGTTCGGCCCCAGGCCCAACTGGCCGTTCTTCGTTTTCACGCCCGTGCTGAGCGCCGTGGCGGCCGCCGCCGAATCGGTGCATCCCCTGGTGATGTACTCCGGGTCCGACCATGCCTTTTCGGGATCATAGGAACCGCCCGCGGGATAGGTGCTGACCGCCAGCCGCACGAACCCGGGAGCCTCATAGGGCTGCCGTCCCGCCTCGCCATATTGATAGTAGTCGCCCGCGAGCACCTGGTTAAACCCCATGCCGTCGCCAATCATCAGAATAACCACCCTGGGCGGGGCCGCCTGCGCGAGCCCGGCGGCCAAACTCACCAGCAGCGCAAGCGCCACGCCATATACACGGTACTTCATAAGCCGTCCTTTCATATTGTGTCCGGGAAGGCATCATTCTCCGCCTTCCCGTTCGAAAGGGCAAGTTAGAAATTTGTGAGTCCCGTGCCCCCCGGTTTTGCGGGGGCGTTGTGCTACAATGCGGGCAGGAGAACGACTGCATGCCTTCGACCAGTCCCGTGGCCTACGGCACGCCCGGCGGAGAGACGCCGCGGCACCCGCTTGACGTTTTTTTTGCGCCGCGTTCCGTGGCGGTGATCGGCGCATCGGAACGGCCGTCAAGCGTGGGGCGCAGCATTTTCTGGAACCTCATCAGCAACCCCTTTGGCGGCATGGTCCACGCAGTCAACCCGGTGCGCCGCCAGGTGCTGGGCATTCCCGCCCACGCCAGTGTGCGCGACATTCCCGAACCGCCCGAGCTGGCCATCATCATCACGCCCGCGCTCACCGTCACGGACGCGCTCGACGAGTGCATCTCCGCCGGCGTGAAGGCGGCCATTATCGTGTCCGCCGTGTTCAACCGGGGCGACCTGCCGACCCGCGCGCTGGAGGATGAAATCCGCCGCCGCGTCGTGGACGGGGGTATCCGCATTATCGGCCCGAACAGTCTGGGCGTCATGAATCCGGTGCTCGGTTTGAATGCGGCCTTTGTGGACCAGATCGCGCTTCCGGGCACCGTCGGTTTCATCAGCCAGAGCGGCGCCATATGCCGCTCCGTGCTCGACTGGAGCCGCGAGACCCGGACGGGGTTCAGCAAGTTCGTCTCCTTCGGCGGCATGGTGGACGTGCAATGGAGCGACCTCATCTACTATCTGGGCAACGACCCGGGCACGCGCAGCATTGTCATCTACATGGAAGCGGTCGGCGACGCGCGATCCTTTCTGTCCGCCGCGCGCGAGGTGGCCCTGTCCAAACCCATCATTGTGCTCAAGGGCGGCCAGACCGGCGCCGGCGCGCGGGCGGCGCGCACCACCGGCTACTCGGCGGCGGACACCTGCGACGACGCGGTGCTCTCCGCCGCGCTGCAGCGCTGCGGCGTGCTGCGCGTGGACGATGTGGAAACGCTGTTTTCCATGGCCGACGCGCTCGGCAAACAGCCCCGGCCCAAAGGGCCGCGCCTTACCATAGTAAGCAACGCCGCCGCCCCCGGCGTGCTGGCAACAGACGCCCTTGTGGCAGCCGGCGGCGAGCTGGCGCAGGTGTCCGACGCAACGATGGAGGCAATGAACCAAACGCTTCCGTTTTACTGGAACCACGGCAACCCGATGGATATTGTGGCCGATGCCGATCCGGCGCGTTACGCGGCCGCGGTGGAAATCGCCGCGCGCGATCCGGAAAGCGACGGACTGTTGGTCATTCTCACGCCGCAGGCCTCCGCGGATGCGGCCCGCACGGCCACCGCCGTGGCCGATGCCGTCGCCGGCACGGGCAAACCGCTGCTTGCCTCGTGGATGGGCGGCGAGACCCTGGCCCCCGGCGCCCATGTGCTTACCGAAAGGCTCGTCCCCAACTTCGCCTACCCGGACGCCGCGGCGCGCATCTTTGCCGCCATGTGGCATTACAGCGAAACGCTGCGCGGGCTCTATGAGACGCCACGGCCCGGCGCGGGGGGAGCCGCCGAAGCGCGCGCCCAGACACAGGCCGCCGAAATCATCCGCACCGCCCGCGGGGCCGGCCGCACGCTGCTCGAAGAAACCGAAAGCCG
>CAZOMH010000730.1:0-2617 GCA_964580415.1 uncultured Nitrospirales bacterium | reverse complement strand
CAAAACAGAAAGCGCCGTCCGGACACTTCCGGACGGCGCGCGCGCGATTCCTGGTTTCGGTGGTCCTACTTGATCACAACCTCTTTCCCCGCCGCGGCGGAACGGTACACGCCGTCGAGCATCTTCTGCACGGCGAGACCGGCCTCGGCGGGCGCCTCGGTCGGGGTCCCCTTCGTGCAGGCGTCCACAAAATTGCGCAGTTTCAGTTCGAACAGGTATTCATAGGAATCGTCGTTTCCGACGAAGTTGGGTTTGCTGTCTATCATCGTGCCGGCACGGTCGGTGTAAATCGCGGGCGGGTCAAAACTGCCGCCGCCCCTGGTGCCCATGAAACTGAAACTCCAAATGTCCTTCTCGATATGCGCCACGAAGCTGGCCTCGATCTGGAGCAGCGCGCCGGTGTCAAAACGTATCTGCCCGATGGCCAAGTCTTCCACCGTGTAGGTCTTGTGGTCCCAGTTCGGCCAAGGGCACACGACCCTGGACGGCTTGTTGCCGAAATAGGTCCAGATGTTGCCCGACGCGGCCACCGGCCTGGGTGAACCCATGAGGTAGTGCGCCATCTCGATGCAATGCACCCCGATGTCAATCATCGGCCCGCCGCCCTGGAGTTTCTTCTGGCCGAACACGCCCCAGTTCGGGATGCCGCGGCGGCGCAGCGCCTGGCATTTCATGAACATGATGTCGCCAAACTCGCTTGCATCCGCGGCGCGCTTGAGGAACTGCGTGTTGGGATGGTAGCGGTACTGGAACCCTATCATCAGTTTGCGCTTTGCCTTTTTCGCGGCGGCAATCATCTTCTCGCACTCGACCGAACTCAGCGCCATCGGCTTTTCGCAAATCACATGGGCGCCCGCGTTCAATGCGTCGATTGTTGGAGCCATATGCACTCCGTTCGGCGTGCATACGGCCACACCGTCCGGCTGCACCTCCTTGAGCATCTTGTCCCACTCTTTGTAAAGTCTGGTGACGCCCCACTTCTCGCCCCACACCTTCAGGTGCTCCGGCCTGTTGTCCACCCCGGCCACCACCTCAACGTCAGGAAGGCCGGTAAGCGCGTCCATATGCACATGCGCGATGCCGCCGCAGCCGATATAGGCCAGGCGGAATTTCTTGCCCGTGTACTCCTTCGCCACCTCCACACCCAACGCATCCTTGCTGACGCCTCTTGCCATTTTTACAGAATCCTTTTGTGTTGGCGGGCGGTGCGCGTTCGATGTGCAAGCCCGTATCCCAATTCGACCGGTGGATGATTCCGCCAATTGTCGCTCTTTCCCCGTGTCTATTCAACTCTTTTGGAATGGCACAATGGGAAATATGGGAAGCATGGGAATAATGGGAGTGATGACAGGAAGTATACCGAAATCACGTCCAATACTCGGCCGGCCATGAACCCCGGCTGTCGAATCATCCGGCACCCAACCGCTACAATGGCGCGGTGGCCTCCCATGACCCAAAGGAAAGGAACCCACGTCACATGCGCGGCTGGACCATGGCCTTCGCGGCAGCAGGGGCAATGCTTGCCATGAACCCTGACGCCTTTTCTCAAGTCAACGACACCGGCAATTCCGCCGCCCCTATGGGCGACATGACGCTGCACGTATTGCCGCAGTCGCACATCGACCTGGCATGGTGGTGGCGCTATGACCCGGAAACGCTGGAGGTGGTCATTCCGCACACGCTCGAAACAGCCTTCGGCAATTTTGACAAGTACCCCGACTACACCTTCACCTTTCTCCAAGTGCCGGCCATCGAACCACTCGAAACGCGCCATCCCGACCTGTTCTACAAGTTGCGCTATTACGCGCACCGCGGCGATGCGCTGGACGGGCGCATCCCCAATCCCTGCGCGCGGGGCGACGAGGGACGGCTGGCCATCGGCAGCGGCACCTACTGCGAGTTTGACGGATGCGTGCCCTGCGGCGAATCCATCGTCCGCCAGTGCCTGCACGGAAAGCGCTATTTCATGCGCCACTTTGGCATAGACGTGAAGACAGCCTGGTTCCAGGATGCGTGGACGCTGCCCTGGACGCTGCCGCAGATTCTCAAGAAAAGCGGCATGGACGCCTGCATGTTCACCCGTCCCCGCAACGGTACGGGCGAGCAGATGTTCTGGTGGGAGTCTCCCGACGGCTCGCGTGTGTTTTCCTTCAAACCCGCCTGCACCGACGGTGCAAGCCTGCCGAGCCGGGCAAGACTCGACAAGCGCATGGCCGACATGCATGAGCGCTACGGGATCAACGACGACATTGCGCTCATCGGCGTGGGCAACCACGGCGGTGGCGCGCTTCGCGCCGATGTGGCGCGCATGAAAGAAGTCATGGGGCAGCGCGATGCGGCAAAGAACGGCGAAGACCGTCCGCCGCGTCTCCAATTCAGCACGCCCGCCAAGTTCCTGGAAGCCGTGCTGGCCAAGCCGCACGACTTTCCCGTGGTGCAGACCGAACTGGAGCCGACACTGCGCGGCGCGTACACGAGTGTCGGCGAGATCAAGAAGGGCAACCGTTACAGTGAAAATATGCTGCTCACGCTGGAGAAATTCGCCTGCGTGGCCGACCGGCTTGGGATGCGGACCTATCCGAAAGAGGCCCTGCTGACGGCATGGAAAATGGTCATG
>CAZOMH010000729.1:0-2617 GCA_964580415.1 uncultured Nitrospirales bacterium | reverse complement strand
CCGGCCATCAAGGCCATCTACGCCGACTACCTGGGCGAGCCGGGCGGCGACAAGGCCCACCACCTGCTGCACACGCACTATGCGCCCAGACTGCCGAGAGGAATACGCTGATGAGCACCATATCGACCAAGACCGACAACCGCGAGGACGTGCGGAACACCGCCAAGGCGGCGCTGACCCCGGAGATCGTGGCCTTCATAGAGGAGTGCATGGGCGACGAGCACGTGCATAGCCAGTTGATTCGCGTGCTGCACAAGGTTCAGGGCCACTACGGCTATCTGGGCCGGGAGCAGATGGACGCGGTGGCGCAGTTGTTGCAGGTGCCGTCTTCGCGTGTCACCGGCGTGGCCACCTTCTACCACTTCTTCCGGCTGGAGCCGCGCGGCAAGTACATGCTGAGCGTGTGCCTTGGCACGGCGTGCTACGTCAAGGGTGCCGAGCGTATCGCGGACAAGCTCCAGGAGGAACTGGGCATCCACTTTGGCGAAACGACCAAGGACAAGCTGTTTTCCTTGGAAGCCACGCGCTGCCTGGGCACCTGCGGCCTCGCGCCGGTTGTCATGATCGAGGACAAGGTGTATGGCGGCATGGAGCCGGACCAGGTGCCCGCGCTCCTCGGCAAGTACACCAAGATGGCCCAAGAAGAAAAGAAGGCCTGAGTCCGCCAAGAGAACGTTAACGCTGCTGTTTTCCGCCGTCCGCTCTAATGCGGGCGGCGGTTTCGTTTGGACCGCGGTGTCGCCGCTGCGCTCTGCCGCCGCACTCCAAAAAGAGACTTGCCGCGTTCAAGTGCGTTCCTGATCATTGCGCGTGAGCCGCGCTGTCTGTGCGCTATAATGTTACCAACCCAGCACCGAGTCGAAAGGAAACGGACATGGACCTTTCCCGCCGTGGATTTCTTGGTGCGGCCGCGTTGGCGGCCGGCACGTCTGTTTTCGCACAGACCGGCCAGAGCGAAAAGCTCCACATCTGCATCATCGGCGACACCAAACAGGGCGGGTTCGGACATGACCTGCACCTTGCCTGGGCGTTGCGGGATGATGTCGAAATTGTCGGACTGAGCGACCCGGACGAGGCGGGCCGAGCAAAGCGCGCCGCCGAATGCGGCGCGCAGCGGACCTATGCCGACTACCGCGACATGCTGGAAAAGGAGCGGCCCGAACTGGTTACCGTCTGTCCGCGCACCACGGTCAACCACAAGGACTATGTTCTCGCGGCGGCAGCCGCGGGGGCGCACGGGTTCATTGAAAAACCGCTGGCTATGGACTTGGCGGAAGCCGACGCGATGGCTGCGGCGGTGGATGCAAAGCGCCTCAAGTGGTCCATCGCCTTCAACTGGCACACGGTGCCGGAAGTGCGGCATGCGCTGGAGCAGGTGCGGGGCGGGCTCGTGGGGCAGGTCATGGAAATGCGGGCGCGCGGCAAGGAGGATCATCGTGCGGGCGGGGAAGACATGGTGGTGCTCGGCGCGCATCTGTTTGATCTGATGCGCCGTTTCGCGGGAGACCCGCGCTGGTGCCAGGCCACCGCGCAGGCCAACGGGCACGTTGCCATGCGCGAAGACATCCGTGAGGCCACGGAACCCCTCGGCCCAATCATTGGGGACAGCATACAGGCGGTCTTCGGCTTCGACAACGGCATTACCGGCAGTTTTTCAAGCGTCAAGAACAACGGCGAGAAGGGCAACCGCTGGGGCATCGACATTTACGGGACCGCGGGTGTGCTGCGCATCCGCATGGAGGGTGCACCCTATGTTCCGCTGATCCGCGTGCTGCGCGGACCCGCGTGGATGCCCGACGCAGAAAAGGGCGGCAGCTGGGAACCCTTTGCGGGCGCGCCTGCCACAACGTACAGCAACCCGTCGGCGGACCGCTACGCGCCCATCACGGAAGACCTGATCGCCGCCATTCGCGAAGACCGGGCTCCGTTGGCAAGTCTGAATGACGGGCGGGCATCGCTCGAAATGGTTTCTGCCGTGTTCGCCTCGCACATCAGCGGCAGACGTGTGGCCCTGCCGCTGGAAGAGCGGCGGCATCCGCTGCGCGGATGAAGGGCCCGGACACGGTGCCCGAAACCCCGCAAGGCGGGAGGGAGCGCACCATCCCCGGTTTTGACGCACAGACATTGGCGGCGCGCACCACTTCGCTTGTGAAGGGTCTTTCTATTTCTACTCAATCCAAATCGTGTCCATGTCCCAAAGGGCAACGTGTTTTGCGTGCGCCGTTCCCCCGGACGCCAACAGGGAGACGCTGGTTGTATCCGATGCGAAGGGCAGGATATTGCTGAAACAGACACGGTCATTAACATACAGTTCGCCGATGCACCCGTCGATAAAGAGGCGCAGATTCAACGCATTCTCGCCGGGATCAAGCCGGAAATCGGCCTGTTTGTCGCCAAAGACCAGTCTTCCCGCCGCGCTGTCGTAGGCAACCGGAAATACGGCCTGCCCCCCGGCCGAAGCCCGGAGCCGAAGTTCCATGCGGGTGGCCCCGCATGGTTCGATCTGCACCAGGATTTCCCCGTGCAATCCCATGGCGGGTTCCAACACGGTTTCCTTGTCCTTTTCCAGCAGGAGGTCTTCGCGGACGCGCCCGTTCCGGCGCAGGGCCGCTAGTTC
>CAZOMH010000728.1:0-2619 GCA_964580415.1 uncultured Nitrospirales bacterium | reverse complement strand
CGCTGGGATGGACACGTCAACCAGGAAGGTTTTTCGCATGAAACCGTGGTATCTGATGACGGTGGTGGCAATCTTGTGGGGAACCGGTATGGCCGCAGCCGTTGCGGATGCGGATGAATTGTTTATGACCCGTTCCGCCCAGGTGCTGGGGGACGGAACGGGGGGCACCTATAAGCTCGGGGTGACCGTTCGGCTGACAGCGGCGGCAAACGTCGTTGCCGGGCTGACTGCCTTGGCCGTTGAAGAAACACTGCCGACCGGCTGGGTCTATGAGAGCGTCTCAGCGTCGCCACCGCCTGCGGCGGTAAATGTGACCGCAGGCAATGTTTGTCAGTTTGTCTGGGTAACGCTGCCCGACCTTTCTTCGCCTTTCGAGTTTACCTATGTCGTGAATTACCCCGTATCGGCCACGGCAGAGTACATTTCCGGTCAGGCTTCCTATCGCCTCGGGGGCGGGCAACTGATATCCAATATGATGGTAACGCGGCAAAACGCCATTTCTTGCCTGAAGATGACGCGGTCGGTGCCGGGTTATAATCCAGGCCAGAATGTGACAGTCCAGATTACGCTGGACAGTTATTGCGGTGAACCGGTGACCGCGCTGGGGGTGGAAGAGACTTGGCCGACCGGCTGGACCTTTGTGTCCGCGACAGGGATGGGGACGTCGAGCGAAAGCATAACGCCCGTGGCGGATGCGCAGGGAACCCTTCAATTCATATGGTTCTCCCCCATTCCGACATTTCCATACACGTTTACCTATGTTATGAAGGCCCCCTTGACCGCCACGGGGACGGTGAACATGACAGGGCAGGCTGTCGCGCGGTTGAGCGGACCCGAAGTTCGCACGCCGTTGTCGGCCTCGGCGCTTGACCGTCTGGACATCCTCCCTCCGGTTATTACCGTCAATGGATCGAATCCGGCGACAAGCGAATGCGGCACGGTCTATACGGATGCCGGGGCGACCGCCACCGACAACTATGACGGTACGGTTCCCGTGACAACCTCCGGGAGCGTGGACGCTTCCACCCCGCCCGGGTCGTACACGATTACCTACACGGCCACCGACAACGCCGGGAATCTGGCAACGAACCAGCGGACGGTGAACGTTGTGGACACCACCAGTCCGATTCTTTCCCTGACCGGCTCCGATCTCGTCGTGGTGGAATGCCATACGAGTTACACGGATGCCGGCGCCACGGCTTCGGACAGTTGCGCGGGCAATCTGACTGCGGCCATCACGGTGACCGGTACGGTCGATGTGAACACACCGGGGGATCAGGTGATTGTCTACTCGGTGAAAGATGCGAGCAACAATAGCACTTCGGTGACACGCACGGTTCGGGTAATCGATACCATTGTTCCGTCGTTGACGCTTAACGGTGCCGCAACGGTTGTCGTGCCGTGCAAGGGCACGTATACGGAGCCCGGTTTCAGTGCTGTTGACGGCTGTGCCGGCACGTTGAACAGCGCAGTCGAGATAACCGGCACGGTGGACGCCTCCGTTCCCGGCACGTACACGCTGACTTACCGCGTGAGCGATCCCTCGGGCAATGCGGCGGCACCCGTGACGCGCACCGTGCAGGTGGCGGACAATGTGGCGCCGGTTATTACCCTGAACGGAGGCGCCACGGTGACCGTGGAGTGCGGGCATGAAGGGTTTGCCGACCCGGGCGCATCGGCCCAGGACGCCTGTGCCGGCGATTTGAGCGCTTCGATAGAGGCGTCGGGTACGGTTACTGTTTCTGTTCCGGGCGATTACACGCTGACCTACCGCGTGAGCGATCCGTCCGGCAACGCCGCGGAGCCGGTGACGCGCGCGGTGCGCGTCGTGGATACCGGCATCCCTGTTATCACGCTCAACGGCGCTTCGGCGCCGACGGTGGAATGCGGGACCGCATTCAGCGATCCCGGCGCCGCCGCAACGGACTCCTGCGAGGGCGATGTGTCGGCGTTTGTCAGCGTTGAGGGGACGGTGAACAGCGCGGTTCCGGGCAGCTACACGCTAACCTATTCCGCGCATGACAGCAGCGGAAACAACGCTGCATCCGTGATGCGAAGCGTCAATGTGACGGACACGGCGGCCCCGCTGATTACGCTTGCCGGCGCCAACCCGCTGATACTGGACTGCGGCCTGGCGTTCAGCGATCCCGGCGCCTCGGCGTTTGACGCCTGCGACGGCGCGGTGGCGGTCACAAGCGATGCGGGAGAGATCAACACGGGCGTTCCCGCGGCGTATGAGATCACCTATGCGGCAACGGACACGCGCGGACATACCGCAACAGCGGTTCGGACGGTTCAGATCAGCGGACCGAACTGTGATTATTGCCCGATGACGGATATTGTTATTCTGAATCCCGCGCAGAAAGTACTTGTGGCCGGCCATCCTGAACTGGTGCCCACGGTGCTCTCTTCGCGGGTGTCATTTGGCAGTTCGGACGGCTGCACGCAGGGAACGGTTCAGGTGTCGTACACGGTCAACGGCGTACAATATGCCGCTTCGTCCGACCGGGAGAACAATTTCCCTGTCGCAGTGCAGTTGGCCCCCGGCGATTACAGCATGCGGGCGGAGGCAACTCTCGTGGAGACGGGGCGTGTCGTCAGCACGGAACGGGCTTTCTC
>CAZOMH010000727.1:0-2619 GCA_964580415.1 uncultured Nitrospirales bacterium | reverse complement strand
ACGTTGTTGAACTGGGCATGATTGATGTCGATGTCCACGTTGCCGCCGTGCCAGTTGCAGTTGCCCCAGGCATATCCCCAGGCAGCGCTTGCCGCCACGCCCGCGCAGAAACCGAATGCGACCGCGCCCGGAACATATCCGTACGGGTAGGCGTAGTAGGGGGGGTAAGCCGGATACCACCAGGGGCCGTAAACAACGGCGGGGTTGTACGCAGGGACATACACCACCGCGGGGTCGGCCGATTCGATCACGATGACTTGGGTTTCCTTTTCCACGACGACCTTCTGTTCCTTCGTCGTCTTTAGGTTGCCCGCGTCTTGGGCCTTTTTGCGGAGTTTCTGTATCGTGTCCATCACCTGCTTCTGCTGGCCGAGAAAGGCGTCCCCGAGTTTCTGGGTCCAGTCCAGTTTCTCGTCCATCATCTTAAGGACGTCCGGAAAGGCCACCAGCGACTTTACACTGGGATCCCAGTTTTGCTTCTCAAGCGCCTCGGTAAGCGCTTTGTCCTTCAGGGTTTTGTTGGCTTCGGCCCATCGCGCCGCCTGGACAATCTCCAGCGGGTACGTTGAAGCCATCAGCATTTGCGAGACCAGCGAGTCGGGATACAGCGCCAATGGCGCGAGCATCTGGTCAAGCTCCTCCTGCTTGAATGTCTTGTCTGCGGCGGTGTCTTGGGCCGATACAGGCTGGACGGGCAACAGCAGCAACGCCATCAATAGTACCTGACCAATGATCAATAGTTTTCGCATAATTACCACCCTTTCACGGTTCCCGTCTGATATTCATCATCACTGGAGGCGACCCAACTTTGGGAATATGCACTTGCCTCTCCATAATGCCACTGTCATTCTATTCTACAGCATTATGCCCCCAGATGTGGAAAATTGCAATGGACTGCACCTATAACGCATGCGTCCGCATAATGGGTGACCGCATTGTCTGAAGAGCCAAACAGTGTGGCGGCTGACGGGGAGTGTCAGTCCGCCTTGAGATAACCCTGCTGCATCTGGGCCGTGGTCGAATAGAGTTTTGGCCGGGCGGCGTCAAAAGCAGCCAGTTCGGCGGCGGTTGCGGCAATAATTTCCGCGGCGGAACGGCCCGCCACAAGCTGCTCGCGCAGCCATGGACCGCCGGCAAGCACATCGAAATTGGGTTTCCACTGGAGCTGGCCGCGGTGGCGTTTGACGAGTTCGGCCAGCAGGCCAACGGCCAGCGAGAAGGGTCGTGCGGCGTCCGAGTCGGTCACTTCGAGCCGGATACCCTTGCATACCGACCCTTTGTATTCGGGATTCTCGGCCTTGCCGGGGATGGGCTTGGGGATATACACCCTCGTGGTGGGCGTGAATCCCGCGGCCAGCGCGGGATCAATCGCGGCGGAAACGGCTTTGTTGTCCATCCAGGGCGCGCCAAAAAGCAGGAAAGGCGTTTCCGTCCCGCGGCCCTCGTTGAGGTTGATCCCCTCAAAGAGGCAGGTGCCCGCGTAGGCAAGGGCCGTTTCAAAGGTGGGCAGGTTCGGCGAGGGCGGCGTCCACGGCAGGGTACAGGCCGGATGCGTCAGTTCGCGGCGCCAGTTTTCGACGTTTTGGATTTCCAGCTTCAGTTTGGACTTTTCGAACACGGTTTGCTGGAAGAACGCTGCAATTTCGCCCAGGGTCATGCCGTGCCGCGCCGGGATGGGCGCAGAACACACGGCAGACTCGAACACTTTCGCCACGGGGCCTTCGAGCACGGTGCCGCCGAGCGGATTGGGCCGGTCGAGCACGAGCACGGGCACGCCGGACTCGGCGCAGGCGGCCATGCATTCTTTCATGGTCGCCATGTAGGTGTAGTAGCGGGAGCCCACGTCGGGCAGATCGACCACGAACAACTGCACACCCTTGAACTCGTCCTTCGTGGGACGTTTCTGCTTGCCGTAGAGGCTGATGGTAGGCACCGCCCCGGTCTTCTCCGAAGCAACGGATTTGCCCGCCTCGGCCTGTCCCCGCAGGCCGTGTTCAGGCGTGTAGATCGTCTTGAAGGTCACGCCCGGCTCCAAGCCGAATGCTTCGAGGTCGGGCCGCCCCAGCATGTCCGTTGCGGCCTGATTGGTCAGAATCGCCATCTTCTTGCCGAGCACCGGCTTGTAGTCCACGCGGGGCAGATAATCGATTCCGTTGTGCGCGTTCGTGCTTTTGGGGTAGTGGGCGAACATGACACCGTCGTAGAAAGTGCGGCGCAGACTGGTATTGTCCCGGGGCTCGCGGCGCGGATGGACCGTGTTGCTCAGCAGCACGGCGTAGATGCCCGTGTCACGGTCCAGCCACATGGAGGTGCCGGTAAATCCCGTATGGCCGAAGGCGCGGCGCGACGGCAGATAGCCGTTGGAACCCGACGTCCACGGGTCGAGCCACCAGCCGATGCCCTGGCCCAAATAAAACGGCACCTGACCCATCTTCAGCATGTCGTCGAGCGTGGCGGACTTGAGAATCTTGCCCGAGAGCAGCGCGTCGCAAAACAGTCCCAGGTCGGGCGCGGTGCTGAAGAGGCCGGCATGGCCCGCCACGCCGCCCATGGCGAAGGCCCGCTCGTCATGTACTTCGCCCTTGAGCACCCGTTTGCGCCAGGGGCAGTTCTCCGTCG
>CAZOMH010000726.1:0-2630 GCA_964580415.1 uncultured Nitrospirales bacterium | reverse complement strand
ATCCAGCGGGGACGCCGGTGCGGCCAAAGACCACAGTGTCGAGGCAACGATCAAGAATGCGCTCATGTGCTCACCTTCCGTTTTGTGAACCGCTTGTGTGCCGCCCGGGCACCGGGTCAGTATACCGAAAATGGGGGGAGTAAGGACATGCGCGAATGTGCGCCCGCACAAATCCGACCGCCGTTTGGGTTCCCCCATCAAGGGGGGTGGTCGGCGAAAGCCGACCGGGGGGGAGGTATGCTTCCGCATGCGCCCAGAACACTACCCCCCCGGCCCTTCGGGCCTTCCCCCCCTCGCATGGGGGACAGGCACATGCCCTGCATCGCCAGCATGAATGGTCCGCTTGCCCCAACACGCCCCGCGCGGATATAACTATGTCTCCTTTGGGACAAACCTCTGTAGAGCGGAATTCCTCTATGCAAGAAGAATGGTGCGTGCTGGCCGTCGATCTCGGAACTTCCGGTTGCAAGACCGCATTGGTTACCGGGCGCGGCGAAGTGCTCGACTGGGCCTTTGAACCGGTCGCCACGCTCTATTTCCCCAACGGCGGCGCCGAACAGCGGCCCGATGACTGGTGGGATGCCTTCATCAAGACCTCCCTCACGCTGTTGGAGCGCCATCCCGAACTGGTTCCCCAGGTGGGCGCGGTCTGCTTCAGCACCCAGGGCGAGGGCACCGTGCCCGTGGATGCGGAAGGAAACGCGCTGGGCAACTGCATCCTCTGGATGGACACCCGCGGCGCGGAGCACCTCAAGAACATCACCCGCGGCCTGGTAAAGATCGAGGGCTACAACGTCTGGCGGCTCTTCCAGTGGATTCGCCTTACCGGCGGCGTGCCCACGCGCACCGGCAAGGACCCCGCCTCGCACATGCTCTTCATCAAGCATGAGCGTCCCGGCGTCTACCGCCAAACCCACAAGTTCCTCAACGTTCTCGACTACCTCAACCACCGGCTCACCGGTCGTTTCGCCGCCACGGTCGATTCCATCCTGACCTCCTGGGTCACCGACAACCGTGACCCCGACAACATCAAGTACAACGCCCGACTGCTCAAGTACTCGCAGATCGACGCGGACAAGTTCCCCGAGATTGTGCGCTGCACGGATGTCCTCGGCACGCTCACGCCGAAGGCCGCGGGCGAGTTGGGCCTGCCCGAATCCGTCGCCGTCGTGGCCGGTGCCATTGATGTCACCGCCGCCGCACTCGGTTCCGGCGCTGTCCGCGACTATGAGCCCCACCTGTATCTCGGAACCTCCTCCTGGATGGCCGCCCACGTGCCCTTCAAGAAGACCGACATCGGCACCTCGCTCGCATCCGTGCCCTGCGCCGTGCCCGGCCGCCACCTGCTCATCGCGCTCCAGGCCACCGCGGGCGGCAACCTCGCCTTCCTCAAGGACAGGGTCCTCTACCACAAGGACGAACTGCTCCAGGAGGGCCACGTGCCCGACGTCTACAAGATCATGGACCGCATTGCCGAAAAGGTGCCCGCGGGCAGCAACGGCGTGATCTACACCCCCTGGATATACGGCGAACGCGCCCCCGTCGAGGACCGGCACATCCGCGCCGGACTGCACAATCTCTCCCTCGAAAACTCTCGCGAAGACATCATCAGCGCCGTCTACGAGGGCGTTGCCTACAACACCCGCTGGATGCTCAAGCCCGTTGAAAAATTCCTCGGCCGCCCCTCCGGACCCATCAGCGTCATCGGCGGCGGCGCCTCTTCCGATGTCTGGTGCCAGATATTCGCCGACATCATGAACCGGCCCATGCGCCAGGTCAAAGACCCCATCCAGGCCAACGTGCGCGGCGCGGCCTTTCTTGCCGCCGTGGGCATGGGCAAAATCCGTTTCGACGAAATCCCCGCCCTCACCCAGATCAGCGCAGGGTACAGCCCCAACCCCGACACCCGCGCCATTCACGACGCGCACTTCCGCGAATTCACCGAAATCTACAAACAGAACCGCGCCATCTACAGGCGGCTGAACGCGAAACGGTTGGCGGAGGGCTCGCAGTAGTATCCAGCCGCAACAGCAAGTCAATCACCAAAGCCGCTTCTCAACACTGCGTCCAATCACCTCACCCAGTCCCATCCACTCCCATACCTCCCATTCTTCCCATAACTCCCCCATCCCCCCCGTGCGGACGGTTGATATTGGGGGAGCCCATGCCTAACATGATGGGGTTCCCAGCGTGGCAAGCGGCACGCCGCCACGTCCGACGGTCAACAACGCGACAAGGAGTGGTCATCCATGAATCAGTCTCCCAATCCTTCCGGCAACCATCCCACCCGCCGCGATTTCCTGGTGTCCACCGGGGCGCTGGCCGCCGGGCTGACCCTCGCGTCCACCCCGGGCGCGCACGGTGCCTTGGAGAAGTTGGCCGTGAGCGGCGGACCCGCCGCGGTGAAGGCGTCCCACGACGAGGCGCTCAAGTGGCCGCGCTATGGCAAGACGGAGGAGAAGGCCATCATCGACCTGCTCTACAAGCCGAACTATGACCCGCTCGTCACGCTCGAAAAGGAATGGGCCGAATTCATCGGCGTGCCCCACACCAAGGCGCACTACAACGGCACGAGCGCGCTGGCGGCCATGTTCTTCGCGTTGAACCTTCCGCCGGGCAGCGAGATCATT
>CAZOMH010000725.1:0-2632 GCA_964580415.1 uncultured Nitrospirales bacterium | reverse complement strand
CAGCGCCTCGCTGGCCTGGTTAAGCCGCTGGTCCAGGTTCCATGCGTCCTTTGCGTCGAGCTTGTCCTGCAGTTCGCCCATGCGGTCGAGCGCTTTCTGCATCGCATCGTCGTCGGTAATCTCGCCCATGCTTTCCGACAAGGCGTTGAACTCGGCCAGCAGCGCCCCGATTTCGCCGAACGCGCCCTCAATGGTTTCGCGCACGGTTTTGTCGGGGTCCAGCACCGGTTCCTGCGGCACAAATCCGGCGCGGTAGCCGCGGGAAAGTTCGGCGCGGCCCTGAAACTCCGGATCGACGCCGGCCATGATGCGGAGCACTGTCGATTTGCCCGAGCCGTTCTCGCCTACAATGCCGATCTTGGCGCCGGGATAAAAGCAGAGGTTGATGTCCTTGAGCACCTGCTTCTGACCATAGAACTTGTTCAGGCCGAGCATGGTGAATATGTACTGTTCCGCCACGGGGTGAATCTCCTTGGGTGCGGCGCGCGGGATGTCGCTGCGCCGTGGCGCATTGTAGCCCATGGCCGCGGGGCGGGGCGAACAGGAGTGAGGAGACATGCGACAGGCAGGACGCCAAACAGCGGTCTGTTTGTCCGCAAAGAGTCATATGGACGCGGCAGGGGAATCTTCCCCAAAAATGACGACATTGCCGGACAGGAGAACCAAGTTCCCGGCATCCACCAGGCCCATGCCGCGGCCATTGGCCGCAACCAAGGGGGGGCGGAGTCAGAATAGAGTTCCCCACGAACGGTGGGCAGAGCATGTGAACAGTCCCTGCCCACCGTCCAGAATGCCGAAAATGCGGCCAAGGCCCCGGGAGACGACCGTTGGCACCACTAGTCTTTTCGGAACAGGCCCGGCAAGGCCTGCCGCCGGGACACCTCCTGGTTTGGAGAATGCGCGGCAAGCTTGGCCTCCGCAAGCTGTTCCAGCCTCGCTTTGCGGCGGGCAAGATAGGCTTCCCGTTCTTGGGCAAGCTGGATACGTTGCTGTTCCGCCATGGAGCTGGAAAGGTGGTCCGGGTCTTGCTGGTAAAATTTCACGCCCGCATTCCGCCTCGCATAGGCTTCCTGGTCGTTGATATGATCAATTTCTCTCTTGTCCATACTCAGTTCCTTTTCTTTCCATTGCCTTTTGGCAATGAAATTCGTCAAGGTATACCTGTGTATGCGGGGGATGGTGCGTTGCATTTCCCCCCAGAGTCGCGAACTGTCTTTACGACATCGATTACCCTAATCAACGCTTATCTACCTGCATAAACACTACACCCTGCCTCACGTCACTCACGTCAAATATAGTATACCACAGTCCCGGTCTCGATTGCCAAAACACTGTATATAGACCGGAGAACACGTGAATATTCAGTGTTCGCCACAAAAGGCTTTGTTTACCGATGTTCCAGCGCAGTACAGCTTCAATTGTCAACATGCGAAAGACTGGTCTTTTGCCGCGAAATCTAGCTCTCGGCTCAGTCTGTGCATGTCGCTATGGAGACAAACCGTTGTCCTGCGGCGGACATTCCCGGGTGTTAAGACCGTTCTCGCCACAGAAAGCGCATGCGGCCGGGAAGGTGCCTGTCCAGTCGTGGCGCAATCTCTTGCGTGTGTCCGCAACCGGCGGCATAGTAAATGCAGACTTTGCGGATAGTTTACGGGTGATCTTCCTGGAACATGAACATGGAGGCATCTGTCATGCCCGTGTATCCCGAGAGTGCCGCGCTGCTTGGCAAGGCCGTGGTCATGAACTGTTCACGGCAGACCACAGCACATGTGGTTTTACTTCTGCGGCACGAAGCCGGAATGAAGTAAAATAGGGCAGAACATATTGGTTGAAGGTCTGGTGGAAAGACGTTCGGGAAGATTGATGAAGTTGCCGGGAAGTCGTGCTGAGTGGGCGTTTCGTGTGTTTCGCGGAGTGCCTTTGCGCGCAAGAGGGACATGTCGTAACGGGCAGACCATTTGCCCGAGGGGTGAGTATGGAAGTTGGGATGCGGGCGTGGTTGGTGGCTGCGGTGCTTTTCGCGGGCACGGTGGCAGGTGCTGAGCCGTTTCACAGCGCGCTTTATCCGGAAAGCTGGCAGCCGGGATTGACGGGGGCCGGGGGCGCATTCCTGCACGATTTTTCGTATGCGGGGTACAAGAACGCCGAAAGTCCGGTGCCCGACCCGCCATCGGGAACGGTGTTTGACGTGGCCGCCTACGGTGCGGACGGCACGGGAGCGTCCGACGCAACGGCCGCCATTCAGTCGGCCATCAATGCGGCGCAGACGGCGGGGGGGGGCGTGGTACAGTTTCCAGCCGGGCTCTACCGCTGCGACGGCACCCTGCTTGTGACCCATTCCAACATGGTGCTGCAGGGGGCCGGAGCCGGGGTGAGCCGCATCTACTTCACAAAATGCGCCGGCATGGACGGCAATGCGCACCTGACTTTTCAGGGCGGCGTGACCCGCGGCGCGGATATTCCCCTCGCGGTAGACGGCCAAAACGGCGCGTCGGTCGTGCAGGTGGCCGATGCCGGCGGTCTGGCCGCGGGCGACGACATTGCGGTGGGCTGGGTCATCACGCCCGACTTTGTGGCGGAGCACAATATGACCGGCACGTGGCTGGTGTCGGTGGGCGAATGGCGTCCGATC
>CAZOMH010000724.1:0-2635 GCA_964580415.1 uncultured Nitrospirales bacterium | reverse complement strand
TTCGCCCTGCAAAGAGTTGTGGGCGCACTACAGCGGGTGGTGAGATATCCAGGTTAAGGCGGGATATTGGCATAATTCGTATTATCCCCGTTTAGTTGCGTGCTGCGCTTGCTAATATGTCAATTGTGTGTTACATTTAGGACTGTTTGGGGCGAGATATTGCAGGTGATGTAGGGCCTGCCGCTTCCGGGCGTTTTTTTTGACCTTATGGTCCAAAGCAAGGAGTACCCGCATGCATTCATTCCAAAGACATCGTGGTTTTACGCTCATCGAACTCCTGGTGGTGATCGCCATCATCGGTATTCTGGCCGCAATACTGCTGCCGGCCCTGGCCCGCGCCCGGGAGGCGGCCCGCCGCTCAAGCTGCCAGAACAACCTCAAGCAGATGGGCATTTCCCTCAAAATGTACTCCAACGAGTCCGGAGGCGCTTTCCCGCCCATTCAGCACCAGACTGTCTGCAGTGGCTGCAACGGAGCCATCTTGACCCCCCTGTGTTCGGCGGTGTACCCGGAATACATTACCGATCCGGCGATCTACGTGTGCCCGTCCAGCGCCCGCCACAAGCTCTCCGACATGAAGTATACCGATGGCACGAGCATTTTGAGTTTCAAAGGGGTTGACGGCGACACGACGTACAACGACTGGTGGAAGGCGTCCTGGTCGTACATCTATTTTGGTTTCGTCTACGACCTTGCCGACGAGATTCCGGAAAATATGAGTGATGCCGGTCCCATCGTGGCCATTTTGCAGATGCTCAAACCGACCGTTGCCATTCCTGCCAACCCGCAGGCGCCCACCCAGTTCATGAACCACTGGCTTAAACTCTTCCAGGAGAACGGCATGCTGCTGATGCCCACGAACCGCAGGGGCGCCTATGAGCCTTTTGACAGGGACACCACGGGCATGGCCCCGTGGGGTACCGGACACGGCGACACGCTCTACCGGTTGCGCGAAGGTATTGAGCGTTTCCTGATCACCGACATCAACAATGCCGCCGCCAGCAACAAGTCCCAGAGCGAGATATTTGTTCTGGGTGACTGCATTTCGTCCGATGTTACCAAGTATAACCATGTTCCGGGCGGTTCCAACGTGCTGTACATGGACGGTCATGTTGAGTTCCTTAAGTACCCCGGCACGAAAGCCCCGGTTACCAAGTCCTTCGCTCTTGCAGCATCGGTTTTCTAGAATACAACAGTTTGCCCAGTCTGACGCGCCCCTGTTGGTCCAAGAACAGGGGCGCTCGCCATTTTTCGGAACGATTCTTGGTAATAACACGGCAGCTTGGGTGTATAATGTAATGTCCGGATGAAGATGTGGAGAGCCATGCTCCGGCAGGCGAACCCTCATGTGAAGTCGGGAAACAAAGGAGGTCGTTGCCATGCGACGCATTGCCCTGTGTGCCGGATTGTGTGTTTTGCTGGCGGTCGTTGCGGGTTGTCCCAAGACGGTTACTCCCAATCCTGTTTTACCCGGGACGTCCATGAAGCCGGTTGGTCCGAACGACACGCCGGTGTTTTACAGCGCCGATACGGGTTCGGCCCTGTACAGAAACGATGCGCTGACGCCAACCGCAGGGGCGGTGGACACGGCGGAGGGGAGCAGCACAACCCGCGAGGTTGTCGAGCCGGATGTTATCCGCCGCGACGGCAAGTTTCTCTACGTGCTCAACCAGTATCGCGGCCTGACTGTGGTGGACTTGGACCAGAAGACGGTGGTGGGACGGGTGTCCACATCGGGCTATCCGCGGGATCTGTACCTTAAGAACGGCCGCGCCTATGTTCTGGTCGGGTATGCGGCGAACATAGTGCAAGAGGAAGGGCTGCTGCGCTACAAGGTGGGTGCGCGGCTCTATGTGGTTGACGTGAGCCAGCCGGCCGTTCCGGCCCTGCAAGGGTCCATCGATTTGCCGGGCGACTTTGTGGACAGCCGGCTTGTGGGCGACGCGCTGTACGCCGTGTGCGCGAATTTCGAATACACCTGGGTGGACAGCGGCAACGGGACCGTGAGCACGGGGGGGGCAGTGCCCCTGAAGGAACAGACCTCCTCTTCGTGGGTCACCAGCGTCAACCTTGCGGACCCCGCCAGTCTCACGCCGGTGGACAAGGTGGAATTTGACGGCTACGGGAGCATCATTCAGGCCACCAGTTCCGCCATCTTCGTTGCCGCGCCGGATTGGAATACCGGAACGACCGCGATCACCTATATAGACATTAACGATCCGGCCGGCAAGATCGCCGTGCGCGGCGCGGTTTCCGTGCCCGGCCTTGTGGCCGACAAGTTCAAGCTGGACGCATGGAACGGGGTGCTGCGCGTGGTGTCCGGTATGGGGTGGCCGTCGCGCGAGACGGACATTACCACGGTCAGCCTTGCCAATCCCGACGCGCTGGCCGTGCTGGGGCAGGTTAAGCTGGAGAACGCCAACGGCGACACGCTCTATGCCACCCGCTTCGACGGGCCGCGTGCCTATATCGTGACCTATTACACGGTGGACCCGCTGTTCGTGATTGACCTGTCCGATCCGACCCTGCCCAAGGTGGCCGGTGAACTCAAGGTGCCCGGATGGTCGACGCACATCGAGCCGATGGGCGACCGGCTGATTGCCCTTGGTGTGGATGATACCGACGGCCGCCGTGT
>CAZOMH010000723.1:0-2636 GCA_964580415.1 uncultured Nitrospirales bacterium | reverse complement strand
CCCACCGCGAGCAACTCATCGTCATCGCCCAACGGGACATGGCGGAACGCGGCCTGCTGCCGGAATTCTCCGCCGAAGTCCTCGCCGAAACGGAAAACATCGCGGGACCCGCGGCGGACAATAACTCCTCCATCCGGGACCTCCGTGACCTGCTTTGGTGCTCCATCGACAACGACGATTCACTCGACCTCGACCAACTTACCGTCGCCGAGGTCCTGCCGGACGGCGCCACCAAAATATTGATCGCCATTGCCGACGTGGATGCACTCGTCAAAACCGGCTCCGCCACGGACAGCCATGCCGCCGAAAACACGATGTCCGTCTACACGGCGGCCGTCATTTTTCCCCTGCTCCCGGAAAAGTTGTCCAACGGTCTCACCTCGCTCAACGAGGGCCAGGAACGCCTGGCCGTCGTGGTCGAGGCCGTCATCGCCGCCAACGGCACCGTCACGGAATCGGACGTGTACCGCGCCCTCGTGCTGAACCGCGCGAAACTGGCCTACGACTCGGTCGCGGCCTGGCTTGGGGGGGAAGCCCCCCCGCCGCCCGCCCTGACGGCAGTTCCAGGGCTGGAAGAACAGTTGCGGATTCAGGACGGTGTCGCCCAAATACTCAAAGGCCTCCGCCATGAACGCGGCGCGCTCACGCTCCAAACCACCGAAACCAAGGTCGGCTTTGAAGGAGACACCCTCGCCTGGCTCACCGCCGTTCAGAAAAACCGGGCCAAATACCTGATTGAGGATTTCATGATCGCGGCCAACGGCGTCACCGCCGGCTATCTGGAGAAGAAGGGATTCCCCTCCATTCGCAGGGTGCTGCGCTCGCCGGAACGCTGGGGCCGCATCGTGGAACTGGCCGCACAGCTCAACTGCAAACTGCCGGACCAACCGGATGCTGTCGCCCTGGAGAAATTCCTGGACGACCGGTGCGCCGCCGACCCGCAGACTTTCCCCGACCTCTCCCTCTCGGTCATCAAGCTCATGGGCGCCGGCGAATACGCCGTACACCAGCCCAACCAGGAACCCAACGGGCATTTCGGATTGGCCGTGAAAAACTACTCCCATTCGACCGCGCCGAACCGGCGCTATCCGGACATCATCACGCAGCGCCTGCTGAAAGCCGCCATGGACGGCCAACCCGTGCCCTATACCTTTGAAGTGCTGGACGAACTCGCGCGCCACTGCACGGAACAGGAAGGCAATGTCTCCAAAGTGGAACGGCAGGTGGCCAAGTCCGCCGCGGCACTGCTGCTTTCATCCCGTGCCGGAGAGCAGTTCGACGCGATTGTCACCGGTGCCTCCGAAAAGGGCACCTGGGTCCGTATCTTTAACCCGCCGGTCGAAGGCAAGGTGGTACGCGGTTTCCAGGGGCTCGACGTGGGCGACCGCGTCCGCGTTCAACTGCTCGACACCAATGTCGAGCGCGGCTTTATAAACTTCGCGCGCCTTCGCGGAAAATAGCCGCCGTCCCCGACCAGCCCTGCAATGGACTTCACAGCAATCCTTGATGCAAATAGTTTCTACTACCGGTTTCTACGGCAATCCCTCGCTGGCCACAAGCGGTGGCCCCGTATCGAAGTACCGCCCCCAATCCGCACCTAATTGTCGGCTGGTTGCAAGGAAACCCAATAAACATGCGCTTTGTGGCTGCGGCGTCTCCGCCGCAGAGTATCAAGGAGTTATGCAGACTGCGGCGAGGACGCCGCAGCCACGAAACGTATCCGCATGCGCCATCCCATCACAGACAATTCTTACGTGCGGATTCTGGACCGCGTAAAACCGTTGACAGTTGGAACGATTCAGCGCATACTAAGTTAAATAGAAAAGAATGGAGCATTCTGCAGGGGCGCACGCGGGGCAATATGGCGCATCGCAGTGGCAGCGCCCGGAATGCACAGGCGGCGCGGTGAAACAGATGTTGGTTGGCATCCGTGTGGAGGGAAACTTCCGGTGAGGAATGCAGAGGCATCGCAAAGAGGGACAGACCAGCCAGGTCGGGCAGCGTGCGGCAGCACTGCCGCCCCGGAGGGGACATCCCCGCCCGGTATGGCAGGCATCTTGGGGAGCATTGTCGGACCCTATGTTTTCTTTGCGGCACTTTGGATATTCCTCTCTGATAGACTCCTTGCGCTCCTTGTGCAGGACCCCCGCATCATCACACAATGGTCCACGTACAAGGGACTGGCTTTCGTCGCAGTCACCGCCCTGCTGCTTTCGGCGCTGATTTTCACCTGGACAAAGCGTCTCGGGCGGGCGCACTTGTCCCTCCTCGACAAGGAGCACCGGTACCGGGCCCTTGTCGAGAATGCGAACAGCATCATTCTGCACTGGACCCGGGACGGGCACATCACCTTTCTGAACGACTTCGGCCAGCATTTCTTCGGCTACACCCCGCCGGAAATCATCGGGCGGCATGTGGTCGGCACCATTCTCCCGGCACCGGAAAACGGCGGCCCGGACCCGCCCCCCCTGGTGGACCGCATCCAGGCCGACCCGGCCGCCTTTGAACACGACGTTCGCGAATGTGTCCGCCGCAACGGCGAAAGCGTCTGGATAGCCTGGACCAACAAGATCGTCCTTGACGAGAATGGCCGCATGCTCGAAATCATCGGCGTCGGCACGGATATTTCCCAACAG
>CAZOMH010000722.1:0-2643 GCA_964580415.1 uncultured Nitrospirales bacterium | reverse complement strand
AGCCCCAAGGTGATTGGCGACGCCGCCAAGTGGATGAAGGAAAACAACAATGTCACGCTCGTGTTCCACCGCGACAACGTGATCAGCATCAAACTTCCGGCGCACATTGTGTTCGTCGTGACCAAGTCCGACCCGGGCATCCAGGGTGACCGTTCCTCCGGCGCCACCAAGCCCGCCACGCTGGAAACCGGCGCCACGATCCAGGTGCCGCTGTTCATCAGCGAGGGCGACAATGTAAAGGTGGACACCCGCACCGGGTCCTACGTCGAGCGCGTCTGATCCGTCCCGCCGAAGCGACGACTTCGAGAATTTGCATGCCTGCCTGACAGGTCGTGAGACCTCTTGGGCAGGCATATTCCTTTCTGGATTCTTCTTCAGAGTGGTATACTGACTCTCGTGAGTTGAGGCGAATATCGCCCGCAGAACCGTCTTGGACGTGAATGCGCTTAATGGGTTCAAAACGAAGGGAGGCTGTCGGTGAACAAGACGGGATTGCGCATCGCGGAGATTCTTGTAATATTACTGGTCGTCATTGTGGCAGGGGTTCTTGGACTGAACGCGGTTGGAAACGCGCGTTTTCGTGCAAGGGAGGCAGGGAACCGGACAATCTGCGCCAGCCACCTAAAACAGTGGGCCACCGTGCTGGCGATGTATGCCGAGGAGTCGAAAGGGGGGCTGTACCCGCCCGTTCGGACAGCGCCGACCGTCAACTTCGAAATGGACCTGAACCTTCTGTACCCACAATACCTGAGCGATTTCTCTATCGTGGCATGCCCTTCGGATGTGGAAGCCCCGCCCCCGGCCATGGACCTCAAATCTCTTCCCGCCGATGTGCGGTGCAGAGTTCTTGCAGGACTGAACCAGAGTTACGCCTACCTGGGCTGGGTATTTGACCGCATGGAGGATGTGCCGGACCAGTGTCTCACCGTGGAGAAGTTACCCCCAACGTTGGCCGTGATATCGAACGGACCACTTCACACTCCGACTACTGCTGTTCCCGAAAGAGAACGCCGCGTATGCGGGCAAATGGCCCTCACCCTGGAGCAGGCCATTTGCCGGTCTGATGCGGCCGACGTAGATGTGCCGCTTGATCCCCCCAGTGGGAATAGGGGTGGAACCACCGTGTATCGTCTCAGAAAGGGTGTCGAACGCATGCTCAGCACCGACAGCAACACCCCGCCCGGGCAATTGGCCAAACTTGCCGCCGGGATTCCGGTAATGCTGGATTCCTTTACCGATTCTCCGACATTTAGTATGTTCATGCACATGCCCGGCGGATCAAATGTGTTGTTTCTTGACGGTCATGTGGAGTTCCGCAGGTATCCGGATCAGAGTCCTGTCAACCGGCCGGTGGGAAATCTTTTGAACATACTTTCCATCATAAAAGGGTGAATGCCATGGCAATACGTTTCCATGTTCAAGACGGCTGCTCCCGTCGGGGATTCTTGGCCGTCGGCGCACTGATGTGCGGCGCTGCGGCGTTGGGCCGTGCCGAGGAGAAGGCAGCTGCCGAAATCGGCGATGCCAAACTGCTGGCCCGCGTGCGCACGCCCAAGAAATATCCCGAACTGGTGCTGGCACCGTCCTATGAGGAAGGCGCCTATGACGCGCTGGCCATTGACTGTCCCTTTGCCTTCTTCCATGAAGGCCGGTACCACCTCATGCACATCGGCTTTGACGGAACCGGTTACCGCACGGGGTTGGCCACGTCGGATGACCTGATTCACTGGAAGAAAGAGGGCTTAATTCTGGACCGCGGACCGGCGGGTTCGGTGACGGAATACAACGCGGCGCTCACCTGGATCGTGCGCGACAACGACCTGTACGGACCGGGCACACTGAAGAAGGTTCAGGGGCGTTATCTGGGCACCTATCACGCCTATCCCAAGCCGGGGTATGAAACGGGCGCAGCGGTGATTGGTCTGTGCTGGAGCGACGACCTGCGCCACTGGTCGCTCGACCCGCCCTGCCTGCGCGCCTCCGATCAGGGTGCGGGCGTGTGGGAACAGGGGGGCTTGTATAAGTCCTGTTTGGTTGAACAGAACGGTGTCTTCCGCATGTTCTACAATGCCAAGACGACCGGGGATTCGTGGACAGAACAGACAGGCATGGCCATGTCGGACGACTTGAAGATGTGGACACGATTCGAGGGCAACCCGATGATTCCCGTGGGACCCAAGGGTGCCTTTGACGATGTCTTCTGCAGCGACCCGGCTGTGGTGCGGGTGGACGACGCCTGGGCGATGTTCTTTTACACGCTGGGTGGCGACGGTGTCGCCCGCGACTCTGTCGCGTTCTCCGACGACCTCCTGCACTGGCGCAAGTCGGGCGAGATTCTCACCGACGTGGGGCCAAAGGGCAGCGTGGATTCCCGGTACGCCCACAAACCGTCGGTTATCACGCGGGACGGCAGGCTGTATCACTTCTACTGCGCCGTGGCACCCATGGCGGAACGCACCGTGGGCGCACACAAAACCAGCGAGTCGCGCGGGATTGGACTGGCCACCACTTCTTAGGGGCCAGGCGTTTCCAAATATACCTTATCGCCAGGGAGACAGAACGAATACGCTGCTTCCTGCGAAAGGCGTGTCCGTCAACATGAACAACCAATCATTCATGTGGGACTTGTCATTTGCCCGTTTT
>CAZOMH010000721.1:0-2644 GCA_964580415.1 uncultured Nitrospirales bacterium | reverse complement strand
CGTTCGCAGGCGCCGCCCAATCCACGTCGCGGACACCGCGCACCGCCGGCTGTCTCGTTCCAACCGACTTGGAACAGACCTGGTAGACCTGCCCGCTGCCCCCGCAAGAAAATGCGGCGGACCAATTGCCGTCCATACCGTCGCATGTGACTGTGACCGGCTCCACGACAACCGGCGCACGGGGCACGGTCACGTCAAGAACCATGACGTCGTTGGATGCGAATCCCGACACGGCTATGGTGTCGCCGACACCGCCCGTGCAGCGCAAGGCCCCGTTACGGGCACGATAGAGTCTCGGATAGGAGAAACCGTAGGATATGCAGAGAAAGCGGGTGCTGTCCGTCGCCCCCCACTGCGGTGCGGCGCCTATGTTTTCCAGTTTCAGAACCGCCGTGTCTCCGGTCAGATTAGTGGAAGAAAAAGGGAACGAAAAGGAGACATATTGTTCATTCGTCCATGCGGCCTCGCCAAGCGGTGTGCCGCCGATCGACACGCGTGCCGCATGTTCATCTGTGCCGACCTCATAGTAGGACAGCAGGTTGACCGTCACCGTGCCCGTCCAGACGCCGTCCGCACAGTCGATCAGAGACTCGGCGTATTGCTTGGCGCCGCCGGCCAACAGCGGACCCGGGAACGCCACATACGATGCCGGTGCGTCGGCCAGCGTGCTATAGCCAACACGGGCCAGATAGTCGGTTCCCTGCTGCGTGACCGCATTAAAAAACCATTCGTTGGTGGTCGCGGGCGACGCCGACGGCATCACCTGATGGGACATGCGCGCACCTTGTCCCCGGGCGATCCAGTAGACGTTCTCCGGCGCGAAACGCGAGGCGGCCGGCACGCCATGGAAGAACAGGGTGTCCCGGTCCGAATACCAGGCGACAGGAACACCCTGGCAGCTCAGGCTCAGGTTTGTGCCGGCGATCGCGGCCGTGACGCTGGCGGCGTCCCACCCTGCGGCATCCGCAATTTCCTGGGCGGAGACGCGGTAGACGCCCTCTTCCCGCAGGCCCAGACGCACGCGGTCGGCCTGCACGCGGTCGGCCCAGGCGCGCACGCGGGCGCCGGCTCCGATCCAGGATTGGGACAGCGCGGCAGGCGCAAGAGGCGCGCCGCCGGAAACGGTTGCCGAAGTCTTCCGGGGTTGCGGAGGCGCCGTGACCGTTCCGATAACGCCGTTCCACTGCGCCACCGGCTGATCCGGGACATGCGGCGACACGGCCAGCAACTCGTAGCGCACCCTGTCTCCGGCCAGCACGAGAAGGTCGGTCAGCGCGTAAGTGCCCCCGGCTTCATCCCCCTGCGCGTGCACATAGCCGGAGCCGACCGGTTCGGGCGCGCCGCCGTTCCGCTGCCGCACCACCCGAAACGCATTTATGCCCAGTTCGAGCGTGGTTTGCCACTGCACCCGCACTGGGCCGTCTTCCGCGCGCGCCGAAACTTCAAGGCGGCTGACGGTGACGGCAGGCGCGTAGAGCAAGACGCCTTGCGTGGCCCCGCCACACGGGCGCAACGCAAGCATGAAGATCGCAGACAAGGTCAGTCTGGCATATCCGGACACTTGCTTATTTCCCCACGAACGGCGACTCTACTTCATCCGTATCCGGAAGAATCCCGCCGGTGCCTTGGGATCGGGGTATGTGACGAACACACGGGTGTGGCCGCTGACCGCCACCACATTCGTCGCCGTCTGCCATGCGGCACCCAGCCGGTCCGCCCACTGGATCTCATAATCCCGGCCGGAAAGGCTGTTGAACGACAACGTGATGCCCGCAGGGGACATGCTGACCATCTCCGCGGCGAACGCGCTGACCGTCACGCCGGGAGCGATCCACCCGTTGCCTTCCTCGTCGTTGACCGTGAAGGTGTACGCGCCGCCCACTTCCAGACCGGGAACCAAAAACCGGCAGACGCAACTGGCGCCTGCGATCACGTTTGTGATGCCCGTCCAGACAGCCTGACCGTCGGCGCCGCGCAAGGTCAGCGTGATGGCTCCGTCGTTCGCCACGTCGTAGGCCACAAACTCGACATAGACCCCGCCGGCCCCCTGATACGCGCGCAAATCAATGCCGGAACTCGTCGGCGAGCTGTAGACGGGTGTCCAGCCGCTGGTTGTCAGACTGGCCGGGCTGGCGCCCCCGGATACGTCTGAGGAGAGATTATTGTGATCCGTGGCGTTGGCGATCGAGGCGAAGGCGACCCGCCAGGACTGGTTGCTGGTCAGGCCGGTATAGGTCTGGAGATACGACCATTTGACGGCATAGTCGATAAAGGTCGTGTTGCCGAACGCCGCGGTGCTTTGCTGGTCAATCACGCGCACATAGCCGTCCGTGGTGCGGGAGTCCGCGTTGATATCGTTGGTTAACTTCTTGCCTGCATCAAGATCGATATCGTCCATGTTCACGCCGTTCCAGTAGGTGGCGGTTGTTGACCGGACCATCATCTCCAGACCGTGTTTGGCGGGGTCGTTGGACCTGCTGTCCCACGCGAAACCATAGTCCGGATAGCCGTCGCTGCCGGACTGAAGCGTCTTGGTGGTGGTATTGTAGTCTTGCCCGACCAGATCGATCAGAACGAAATGCGAGTCACTAAACGTGCCCGCCTGCACACGTTGACGGAAAAACACATACTCGCTGTTGAAGGC
>CAZOMH010000720.1:0-2667 GCA_964580415.1 uncultured Nitrospirales bacterium | reverse complement strand
CTGATTGTGTTGTCACTGGTGAAATTGGCCGTCAGCGACCGGTTCTGGTCCATCGTGAGTTGTTGCACAACCGCAGCCGCATCGCCGGTATAGTCGCCTGTCCAACCGGAGAAGGCAAAACCGGAACCGGCGGCGGGGCCCGCCTCCACGATCTGCGTGCTTCCGCCCACGCATCCGTAGGTCCCCGGGCCGGGCTGCACATTGCCCGTGCCCGTCCTGGCTATCGTCAGGGTATAGTCCGCCTGGATGAACGTGGCTGTAATGGTCCGGTCCGCGTCCATCGTCACCGTGATAATACGCAATGCCGGGTCAACACCCGCAGGAAGGTCCCCCGTCCAGCCGGCAAACACGGAGCTGCTGTCGGCCGTGGCCGTCAGTACCACGTCACCGCCTGCATAGTTGTGCGCCACGCCGGGGGTGGTGGCCGACACGGGGTCGGTCGTGCCGTCACCGGCGCCCGCCTTCATCATGGTCAAATTGAATCCTGTGGCGAACTTGAACACGGCAACGCGCGACATGTTGTCGTTCACGACCACGCTCAGCGGATTCGTCGTGCCCAGGTTCGCGCCGGCCCCGTCCTCCCAGTGGTCAAAGACGGATATTCCGTCCGGCGTGGCCTTCAACGGCACCGAAAGACCACTGGCAAAGGAATACGTGTCCGCGGGCGGGTCAACCGTGCCCATACTCAAGGCATTGACGCCGGTGGTCAGGGTGAAACCGGACGTGTCAAAAGTCGCCGTCGCCACAACGTCCGCGGCAGGCATTGGAGAGCTGAATATATAGCGGCCATAGTTGATAACGGTGGCGCCGCCGCCCACATTAATGTTCCACCCGCCAAAATAGCTGCCCGTATCGGGGGTCGCCGACACCGTGGCCGTCTCTCCCGCGTATACCGTGTGGACCCCGGCGTCGGGCACCGTCCCGCCGCTGCCCGCTCCGGCATGGGCCACGGTAAGGTTGAACGGCGTCTTGAACACGGCAATGCGCGATAGATTGTCGTTCACGGCCACGCTCAGCGGGTTCGTCGCGCCCAAGTTCGTGCCGGCCCCGTCCTCCCAGTGATCAAAAATGGATGTTCCGACCGGAGTGGCCTTCAACGGCACCGAAAGACCACCGGCAAAGGAATACGTGCCCGTCGGCGGATCAACCGAACCCTTGGCCGCGTCGTTGACACCGGTGGTCAGCGTGAAACCGGATGTGGTGAACGTTGCCGTCGCGACAACGTCCGCCGCGGGCATCGGGGAACTGAATACATAGCGGCCGTAGTTAATTACGGTGGCACCGCCCCCCACATTAATGTTCCACCCGCCAAAATAACTGCCCGTATTGGGGGTCGCCGACACTGTGGCCGTCTCCCCGGCCGTAAGACTGGTCACCCCCACGACGGGAATTGTTGTACCGCTGCCCGCTCCGGCATGGGCCACGGTAAGGTTAACGGTTTGTGCCAGCATGGTTTGCAGCGTTGCGCCCAGCATTGCAGTATTGCCGGAAGACGCCATGGCCGTCGAACCCGGCAGGAATACCAGAACACTCAGCACCAGCACGAGTAACCGCTTCATTGGTACGTCCTTCCGTTCTTTTACATCTCCAACGCGCCCTCCTCCGGCGCCATCCATGGTCTCGCAGGAGGTCGCATCACCGCAGCGCACACCATGCCCAGTGTGGAATTTTGATTCTGACAAAAAAAGGGGGATATGTCAAGGCCCTAATTCTGCGCTCAGTCCGCCATGCAGAAGTTTAGTACAGGTTAACAACACTGCCGAAATGACCTGCTTTTTGCGGAGGGAGGGCCGAAAACAGGGACACCCGCCAATCCCTGTCGTGGACAGACACGCCCCCGCTTTGCTCCGCCTGCGTCAGTCCCTGTTTTCGATTTCGGGGGCGACATACCGTTTGCGAAGCCATGCCACACCGATGAGGTCGTAGATACCCCGCCAGAGACGGTTGCCGATACCGTACTTGGACACCCCGTACTGCCGGGCGTGGTGCGTAACCGGACACTCGGCAATGGTCATCCCCGCCTTGCGGATGAACACCGCCATGAAGCGGTGTACACCGTTGAAAGCGGGAATATGGGGGACACAGGCCCGGCGGAACCCCTTGGCACCGCAGCCGGAATCCCGGATGCCGTCGTGCAGGATGGCGTTGCGCACGAAATTGGCCACGCGGCTGGACATTTTGCGCACCCAGGCGTCGTGGCGGTTGGCGCGGTAGCCGCAGACACAGTCGCAGTCGCGGAGCAGCTCCAGGAAACGCGCAAAGTCCTGCGGGTCGTTTTGCAGGTCCCCGTCAAGCGTGAGGATATATTCACCCTTGGCCAGACGGAACCCCGCCACCACCGCGGCGGACTGGCCGGCATTGCGGACCAAATGCACCGGCCGCATTTCCGGGTATTCAGCGGCCAGCGCGTCCATCGCGGCGCGGGTGCCGTCGCTGCTGCCGTCATTGACGAAGAGGCACTCGCACTGGTACTCGGGCATGGTCAGAAACACCGTGCGGATGCGCTCAAACAAAAGCGGCACGTTCTCCTGCTCGTTGTAGCAGGGGATAACGACAGATACGAGTGTGGGATTCATGGTGTTCTTACAGACCCAAAGTGCGTTGTGGTGATTCGCGCCGCCCGGTTACGTCCGGAGCGCGGCAGACAATAGAATAACATATCCGCCT
>CAZOMH010000719.1:0-2673 GCA_964580415.1 uncultured Nitrospirales bacterium | reverse complement strand
CGCGCCGCCATTCACGGGTGAAACCAACCGGCTTGACACCTTTATGAAAGGCGCCCAACCCCCTGTTCCATGCCCGCGCTGAAAAACCGGAACCCGGACGAAAGCCCAGCCTCTGGGCGGCCGTCAGCAACAGAGCCCACAGAACCAGCCCTGCCGGAATGCAAAGGCATGCCAGCCCTGCCAGGGAATGGCCGATGCCCTGCCCAAAATGACCGCGTGAAACGGCCCAGAACCCGTCAACCACGTCGGGCATGGCCGCGCCGACACACAACGCCGGAACATCAAATGCCGTCGGCCACCGCCGCCAGAGCGGCGCGATTAGTCCCTGGTGCGACGGAAAGGCAAAGGGCATGGCAACCTGTCTCCCGTAAAGCCTTTTGAAAAGGGCCGGAAACAACGCATTCGGAACAAGGAAACAATTCTAGTCCGGGCGCACCCGCCGGTTCCACCAAGTCCTCTCGCGGCGGAACACACAACGGGTGAACTTTAGACATGTGCAAATAATACGCCTATGACAATGTCTTTTATGGTACAATATTGGCACGCTAAATTCCCATGGGGCAGGCAGTATCGAGCCTGGCCCCCTTGCGGCATCGAAAGGAACGTACTCTTGAGCGACTCCCCCCTCCTGCAGCGCATCGCTTTCCTCGGCAATTATCTGCCGCGCTTGTGCGGCATCGCCACCTTCACATCCGATCTGTGCGAGGCTGTCAGCGGCTCGTATCCGGATGCGGAATGTTATGTCGGCGCCGTGAACGACCGTGTGGAGGGTTACGAATACCCGCCGCGCGTGCGCTTCGAACTGCTCGAAAAGGACCTCGATTCCTACCGCCGCGCGGCCGATTTCCTGAACTTTAACAACGCCGACGTGCTCTGTGTGCAGCATGAATTCGGCATTTACGGCGGCCCCGCCGGAAGCCATATACTGGCCCTCCTCAAAGAAGTCCGCATGCCTGTGGTGACCACGCTGCACACGATCCTGCAGCATCCGGACGACGTGCAGCGCAGGGTGATGGAGGAACTCGTGCGGCGCAGCGACCGCCTGGTCGTCATGGCGCGCAAAGGCGCCGACATTCTGCGCGACACCTACGGCGCGCCGGACGCCAAGGTGGATATCATCGCGCACGGCATCCCGGACATCCCCTTCTCCGATTCGCGCCTGTCGAAGGAACAGTTCGGCGTGGAGGGACGCACGGTTCTGCTCACCTTCGGGCTGCTTGGCCCCGGCAAGGGCATTGAACAGGCAATCCGCGCGCTGCCGGAGATCGTGCGGGCCCATCCGAATGTCGTCTACCTCATCCTGGGCGCCACACATCCGCACCTCGTTGCCCGTGAAGGAGAACGTTACCGCCTCGATTTGGAGCGTCTGGCGGAGAATTGCGGGGTAAAGGAGAATGTCATCTTCCACAACCGCTTTGTGTCGCTCGAGGATCTGACCGAATTCATCAAGGCGGCGGACATTTACCTGACGCCCTATCTCAACGAGGCGCAAATCACCTCCGGCACGCTGGCCTACGTGTTCGGCGCGGGAAAGGCCGTCGTTTCCACGCCCTACTGGCATGCGCAGGAACTGCTTGCGGAGGGGCGCGGCATCCTGGTGCCGTTCAACGATCCGGGGGCCATCGCAAAGGGCGTGTGCGCCTACCTCGACAACCCGGAACGCCTGGAAAAGACGCGCCGGGAGGCGTACCGGCTCGGACGTGAAATGATCTGGCCCGCCGCGGGCAGGCGCTATCTGGAATCGTTTCAGCGGGCGCGGGCCGACCGCAAGGCGCGGCCCCGCACGGCCGTTGCCGGATGGACCCTCGCCAGCCGGCCCCATGCCCTGCCGCTGCTCCGTCTGGACCACATTCTGCGCATGAGCGACGGCACCGGCATCTTTCAGCATGCGATCTTCAATGTGCCCGATTTTCACCACGGCTACTGCGCCGACGACAACGCGCGGGCCTTCCTCCTCTGCACCCTGCTCGAAGAGCTTGGCGGGGGGGCCGGGCAGAACCTCGACGGTCTGGCCACGAGCTACCTCGCCTTTCTCGCCGCCGCGCTCAACCGCGACACGGGACGTTTCCGCAATTTCATGAGCCATGGTCGGCAATGGCTCGAGGCTGCGGGCAGCGAGGACAGCCACGGACGGGCCCTCTGGGCCCTGGGCACCGGTGCGGCGCGTTCCCGCAACGAGGGACGGCGCCGGTTGTCCGCGCTGCTCTTTGACCGCGGACTCGCCGCCGTCGCCTCCTTCACCTCCGCCCGCGCCTGGGCCTTCACCCTGCTCGGCATCCATGAGTACCTGCGCGCGTTTCCAAACAGCGCCGAGGCAAAAGCCGCGCGCGGATCGCTTGTGTGCAGACTGGTGGACCTCTGGAACAACTGCGCCACCGAAAACTGGCCCTGGTTCGAGCCGATCGCCACCTACGACAACGCCCGTTTTTGCCAGGCGCTCATGCTCGCGGGCCGGGCAATGCCGCACCCCGAAGCCCTCGAAACAGGGTTGAAATCGCTGCGCTGGCTGGCATCCGTGCAAAAGACGCAGGCCGGCCATTTCAGGCCCATAGGCAGCAACGGCTTCTACGTGAGGGACGGCATGCGCGCCGACTTTGATCAGCAGCCCATCGAGGCCCAGGCCATGGTGTCCGCCTGCCTGGAAGCGTTTCGCGCCACACAGGATGCCGCATG
>CAZOMH010000718.1:0-2683 GCA_964580415.1 uncultured Nitrospirales bacterium | reverse complement strand
CGGCTGAAGCCGGGGGCAAAGAGGAGTCCGCTGAAGCGGGCTGATAGGATGCCTCGCTGACTTTTGTCCTTGCCGTCCTTCAGGGGGGATGGAAGACAAAATCGCCCCCCCCGCCTGTTTGCCCGATGCGTCTCCGCCCGGTACAATGGACGGGGCTGCAATGTGTCTCCCGCCGGGGCGGCGGGACGGCGGGCCGCGAATTCAACGACCATAGGAACCCCATCCATGACCAAGCATTTGTCCCTGTTGGCATTGGCATTGACGCTGGCCGCCGCGCCGGTGTGGGCGGCCGGGAAGACGGGCGCGATTCGCCCGTCCGAACTGCGCTGCGAATACAAGGCCGACCCCGCGGGCATTGACACGCCCGCGCCGCGCTTCACCTGGATCGTGGTGGGCGAAGGCCAGACCCGCGGCCTGGCGCAGACAGCCTACCAGGTGATCGTGTCGGACTCGATAGAGGCAATTCAGAAGAACAGGGGCACGCTGTGGGATTCGGGCCGGGTAAAATCGGACAACACCGTGCTGGTGGGCTACGCGGGAAAACCGCTCGTGTCACGCATGCAGTGCTTTTGGAAGCTGCGCGTGTGGGACCAGGACGGGCGGCCGTCGGACTGGACCGAACCGGCCATGTTCTCGATGGGGCTGCTCAGGCCGGAAGACTGGTCCGCCGACTGGATTGGCTATGACGCCCCCGATCCGGGCGTCCAGGAACCGCGCGAACCGCTGCTGGGCGCCATGTGGATATGGTATCCCGAGGGCGATCCGGCCAAGGACGCCCCGGCGGGCAAGCGCTGGTTCCGCAAAGTGGTTGACCTGAACGAGGTTTCCGGCATCCGCGAGGCGACGCTCTACATCACCTGCGACAACAAGGCCCGCGTCAATATCAACGGAAAACGCATGGGCAAAGGCAGGGACGAGATACAGGATCACAAGCAGTTGTATGAGTTTGCGGTGGCCGACCTGCTCAAGCCCGGCCGCAATGTGATCGCCGTCACGGCGGAGAACAAGACGGGCGCCGCCGGGCTGATAGCGCGTCTGGAGGTGGTGTTTGCCAACGGCAGCGTGGCCGCGGCGGTGACGGATGACGCGTGGAAAGCCGCCAACGAGGACCCCGGCCGGAAATGGGACACCGAGGGCTTTGATGATTCCGGCTGGGCCGACGCCCGGGAAGCGGCCGACTACGGCGCCCAGCCGTGGGGCAAGCCGGCCTGCCAGCACACCTATCTTCCGCCTGCGCCCTATCTGCGGCACAGCTTTGCCGTGGAAAAGAAGGTGCGGCGCGCCATGGCCTATGTCTCGGCCCTGGGCCTCTACGAGATGCGCCTGAACGGCCGCCGCGTGGGCGACTATCTGTTCACGCCGGGCTGGACGGACTACAAGAAGCGGGTCTATTACAACAGTTACGACGTGACGGGGCTGCTCCGCGCGGGCGAACCCAACGCCGCGGGCATCATCCTCGCCGACGGCTGGTATGCGGGCCACATCGGCCTGTACGGGCAGGGCTACTACGGGCAGGACCCGCGCTGCATGGCCCAAATCGAGATCGAGTATGAGGACGGCACAAAGGACCGCATCGTGACCGACGATGCCTGGAAGGCAAGCTACGGCGAGCTGCGCGAGGCCGACCTGCTCATGGGCGAGTCGCACGATCTTGCCAAGTCCATGCCGGGTTGGGACGCCCCCGGATTCAACGACAACGGATGGGCGCCCGTGGCGCTCACCCCCCGCGCGGAGGTGAAGATTCCCGTGCAGGCCTACCCGGGCGATCCGGTGCGCCGTTTCGAGACCATCATCGCCCGCAAGATGACCGAGCCCAAACCGGGCGTGTTCGTCTACGACCTGGGCCAGAACATCGTTGGCTGGGCAAAGATCGCGCTCGACGGCAAAGCCGGGCAAAAGGTCGTGGTGCGCCACGCCGAAATGCTGCAACAAGACGGCACGCTTTACACGGTCGCGCTGCGTTCGGCCCGCGCCACGGACTACTACACGCTGGCGCAGGACGGCACGGTGACGCTGGAGCCGGGCTTCACTTTCCACGGTTTCCGCTACATCGAGATCACCGGCGTGGACAAGGCGCCCGCGACGGACGGTGTGCGGGGCGTTGTAATCCATTCGAACATTCCGCGCACGGCCGAGTTCGAGGCGTCAAATCCTTTGCTCACCAAGCTGGCGCAGAACATCGTCTGGGGCCAGAAGGGCAACTACTTTGACGTGCCCACCGACTGTCCGCAGCGCGATGAGCGGCTCGGCTGGACGGGCGACGCCCAGTTCTTCATGCCGACGGCGCTGTACACGGCGGACATCGGCGCCTTCCACACGAAGTGGCTGGTGGACCTGGTGCAGGACGCGCAGCTGGCAAACGGGTCCTTTGCCCATGTCGCGCCGAATGTGAACATGGACGGCGGTGCGGTGGCCTGGGGCGACGCGGCCATCATCTGCCCCTACCTCATGTACCGCTTCTACGGCGACACGCGCATCATTGAGCGCCACTTCGACAACATGATCAAGGGCATGGACTTCCTGGAGCGCACCAGCGCCGACCACATCCGCAAGGTGTACGAGCGTTGGTGCGAAGACGTGTCGGAAGTCCACGCCACCATGCCTGCGTTCGATATTTAACGTGCGCCGCCGTAGTGCGCCAGCACCGGGGCTTCCAGGCAACGGTACTGCCAGGCCACGCTGG
>CAZOMH010000717.1:0-2697 GCA_964580415.1 uncultured Nitrospirales bacterium | reverse complement strand
ACCCGCCCCCACCATGGCGGGGGTGTTGGGCATTACGCGTATTACCCGCACCCCTTCGCCCAGTGCGCCGCGTATGGCGGCGATATTCACGCCCGCCATGATCGACACCACCCGCGCGCCCGGCTTCAGCGCGCCGACGAGCGGCGCGGTCGCCTCCCGCCACATTTGCGGTTTCACCGCCAGCACCAGCGTGTCCGCGGCGGCGGCGAGTTCCGCCGCCGTGCCGGCCTTGCGCCCGCCCAGTTCCGCAACCCGCGCGGACCGTCCGGCGTCGGGGTCATGGGCCACAACGGCTCCCGGCGCAAGAACACCGCGCGCAATCAGGCCTGCTGCAATCGCCGAACCCATGTTGCCGAAACCCAGAAAACCCACCGTGCCCAGTCCCTTGGCCATTTCAACTACTCCTTTTTCTCCGCCAAATCCCGTACCACGGCGATTTCATCGCATCCGGGATACAGTCGGCAGCGTATGCAGTCCTTAAACACCTTGTACGGAAGTTCATCGCGGTCAACCACGCGGAACCCGTTCCGCTCGAAGAACTCGGGCAGCCGGGTCAGCGCGTAGACACGGGCAATGCCGAGTTGCCGGGCTTCTCCGAGCACCGCATTGACGAGGCGGCTGCCCACACCGTGCCCGCGCAGGTCCCTGCGAACCACCAGCGAGCGGACTTCGGCAAGGTCCACCATGTCGATGTGCAGCGCAACGAGTCCGCCCAGTCCGCGGTCGTCCGCATAGACATAGAAATCCCGCACATTCTCGTATAGTTCCGTCAATTGCCGCGGAAGCACCTGCTCCTCGGCAGCCGCGTCGTCCAGAAGCTGTTTCATGGAAACAACTTCCGTAAGCTGGGGTTTGCGCACTTGATTCATAATGGGCTTAGTGTAACACGGCGGCGGCGGGATGCGCGAAAATGGGGGAGGATTCAGCGTGGCGGACTCAGGACCTGCCGGGCCTTTGCCTCACCGGCGGAACGGCGCACCCAAAAATGATATTGGCCCTGCGTTCAAGGCCATGCGGAGTCCTGCGGCGCAGGTTGCCGGTTGGCAGAATCCGGCGCGTTGTCTCCCGGCGGCCGGAACAAAGTCCCCCGCATGATGATTTAGGCCCGGCTATGGTTGGGCGGGTTCGCCCTGCACGGAACCCGTACGGTCGCCGAGAAATTCGATGATCGGATCAAAACCGGGATCATGGAATCCAAGATGGGCGTGGCGACGCCACCCTTCGGCGCAGGCAAAACGGCCGGAACGCCGCCCGGCCTCCCGGCACATCTCTTCCATGGTGACAAGATAACTGTCCAGACCCTGGCTGGCATCCAGCCATTCCTTCTGGCTGCGGTGGCAGGCCAGCGCGGCCCGCTTGCGGGCCAGCACGGGTTCCACATCAACACAGAAGTCCGGCCGCACCGGCTGGCCGAATCCGTCGCACAGCCCGTAGGGCAGCGCATGGTAGACGGCCACGTCGCCGGCAACCGGGGCCGTTTCCGGCTCGGTGATGAAGTTGCGCATGCCCCGCGAGAACGCCGCCGTTACGGCGAGCCGTGTGGCAATCATGTGGTCTTCCATGTAGTCGGCGGGGGACTGCGTGAGCACGACCGTTGGCCGCACTTCGCGCATAACCGCGCCCAGACGCCGAAGCAGCGGCGCCGTGTAGAGGATTTCCAGATCGTCGGTGATCGGCGGATGCAGGGTGGCCCCCATCACCCCGGCGGCGTCGCGCGCCTCGCCCAGCCGCCGTGCGGCTGTGGCCGGTCCGTCCTCCCCGGCGCTGCCGCAGTTGCCGGAGGCCACGTTCATAACGTGCAGTTCAAATCCGCATCCGCCCAGCAGCATCAGCGTGCCCGACATCATGAACTCGATGTCGTCCGGATGCGCCGCCACGGCGAATGCAACTGGTGTGCCCATAAACCAACACTCCGCGGGCGGCCCTTTTCGCCGCCATTTTGGTGCGCCTAGAGTATGCTAAGATAACCGGAAGTTTCAACACACAGGCGGCGGCATCCGCGCGCCGGCCATAAGCGAGGTCCGAAATGAGCAAAACCGGCATTATCAATTATCTGACGGATCACGGCATTGTCGCGGTTGTCCGCGCCGACGGCGGCGGGGACGACCTTGTCCGTGTGGTCGAGGCGGTGATGGAGGGCGGCGTCCGCTGCATCGAGATCACCATGACCACGCCCGGCGCGATTCAGTGCATTGAAACCGCCTCGGCCAGACTGCGGGGCGCGGATGTGTGCATCGGCGTCGGCACGGTGCTCGACGCTGAAACCGCGCGGACGGCCATCCTGGCCGGCGCGCAGTATGTGGTGAGCCCGGTTATGGTGCCCGGGGTGATCGACATGGCGCACCGTTACGGCAAGCCCTGCCTGCCCGGCGCGTGGACGCCCACCGAGATTTTCCGCGCATGGGAAGCAGGCGGCGATATCGTCAAGGTCTTTCCCGCCTCCGTCGGAGGGCTTGAATACATCAAGGCGCTGCGCGGTCCCCTGCCCCAGATTCCCCTGTGCCCGACGGGCGGCGTGGACCTCGGCAATCTTGTCGATTTCGTCGACGCGGGCGTGGTCGCCATCGGCGTCGGCGGCAACATGGTCGGCAAGAAACTGGTGGAGGCCCGCGACTTCAAGGGTATCACCGAGAATGCCCGGCGCTACGCCGACGCCTTTGCAAAGGCGCGGCTCAAATAAGCGCCGAAGGCCTCAGC